>DATNKF010000295.1:0-2233 GCA_035603555.1 Allostellaceae bacterium | reverse complement strand
TTACCCGACAATCGGGCGGATCGGTCTCAATCCGCTCCCAAGTCGGCATCGGCACTACGGTGAGATTGCTATTGCCGAGAAGCCGGCCGGCACCAGAGTCCGATCAGGCCGGTGCGACGGACTTGCCCCAGAGCACTTCGGCATGAAACTGTGCGGGTTTGGGAGCGGCACCGCGTCAGAGCGCCACGGCGCCGCCTGACGGACATAGTTGGAGGGAAGGAGATGCGCATCGTCATTGTCGGTCAGCAGGCCTTTGGCAAGGCCGTGCTCGAGGCCTTCAACGCGCGCGGGGACGAGGTCGCTGGGGTTTTTGCGGCGCCAGACCGGCCCGGGGCCAGACCCGACCCGCTGGTCGCCGCGGCGCAGGAGCGCGGGCTGACGGTCCACCGCTTCGCCAAATATTCGAGCGAGGAGGCCCAAAGTGCGCTCGCCGACCTCAAAGCGGATCTCGGGGTGATGGCCTATGTTCTGTTATTCGCTCCGCCCGAGTTCTGCGCGATCCCAAAGCACGGCATGATCCAGTTTCATCCATCGCTGCTGCCGCTCCATCGCGGGGCTTCCTCGATCCCCTGGGCGATCATCCGGGGGCGGACCGAGACCGGGCTATCGATCTTTCGTCCGACACCCGGCCTCGACGAAGGGCCGGTCATCTTGCAAAAGCGGGTCGTGATCGGCCACGACGACACTGCTGGGTCGCTTTATTTCGACAAGATTTTCCCGCTTGGAGTTTCGGCGCTGGTCGAGGCCGCCGATCTAGTCGTTTCCGGTCGCGCCACCGAGAGTACTCAGGATGAGAGTCGGGCGACCTACGAGGGCTGGGTGCGCGAAGCCGAGTCGCACATCAACTGGGCAAACCATGTCGATTTCGTCTACGACTTGATCCGCGGCTGCAACCCTGCACCTGGCGCCTGGACGACCTTCGGCGAGCGGAAACTCTATTTGTTCGACGCGCGCAAGATCGCGGCCCAGACCTTTGGCATGGTGCGCGGGCGCAAGATCGGGGAGGTTGTTTCGGTCGGCGACCAAGGGATGAGAATCCTCGCCCAAGGCGGCTTTATCGAGGTGTTGCGGGTGCGGCTCGACGATGGTCCGAAAATCAAATCGACCGACGCGGGCGTCGCCGAGGGGACGATCCTCGGCGGATAGCGGGCGCGCCCCGCTCTGACTGGAGCAAAAGGTCCGGGCGCAGCGCGCGGTAGATCGCGATGTACTGGCGCGCCGCGGCATCCCAGCTGAAGTCGCACATCATCGCTTGACGCATCATGCGCCGGCGCATTTCCCGTTCTTGAAACAGCGCGATGGCGCGCCCGACGGCCGAAATCAGGCCTTGCGGAGTTTCGTCGTCGAAAGCAAACCCGGTAGCGGTTCCTTCCGACAAGCTCGTCGGCGTTGCGTCCACCACAGTGTCGGCAAGCCCGCCGACCCGCCGAACCAGCGGCAAGGAGCCATAACGCAACGCGTAGAGCTGGGTTAGGCCGCAAGGCTCGAAGCGAGAGGGTACGAGGATCACGTCGGAGCCGCCGATGATCAGATGCGCCAGGCTCTCGTCGTAGTCGATTTGGGCTGCCACCTGCCCTCGGTATTGCGCAGCCGCGACAGTGAAGCCGTGCTCGAGATCGCCATCGCCGGTGCCGAGCAAGGCGAGCTGCGCGCCGCCGGCGATGAGGGCGGGCAACCCGGCGAGCACGAGATCGAGACCCTTCTGCGGGATAAGGCGGCTCACCACGCCGAAGAGCGGCGCATTTCCGAGCGGCTCGAGGCCGAGGCGGCGCTGCAAAACAGCCTTCGCCGCCTCCTTGCCCGACATTGCGTCCTCGATCCCGTAGGGCTGCGGCAAGGCAACATCGTGCCGAGGATCCCAGATGCTCGTATCGACGCCATTCAAGATCCCGGTCAATAAGTCCGCGCGGGTGCGGAGCAATCCGTCGAGACCCCAGCCAAAGTTCGGCGTCTGAATCTCGCGGGCATAGGTGGGACTCACCGTGGTAAGACGATCCGCGTAGTACAGGCCGGCCTTTATGAACGACACCATGCCGAAAAACTCGACCCCGTTGACCGAGAAGAACCCTGGCGGCAATGCCAACTCTGGAAAGACGCCGGCGGGAAAGAGCCCTCGGTAGGCGAGGTTGTGCACCGTAAAAACCGTCGGAACATGCCCTTTCTCAGAGGCGCTCGCGGCGAGATAGGCGGGGGCGAGGCCGACATGCCAGTCGTGGCCATGCAGGAGTTCCGG
>DATNKF010000294.1:0-5328 GCA_035603555.1 Allostellaceae bacterium | reverse complement strand
CCCGAAGGTGTCAGCAGCGCGCGGCAGAGCCATTTCGTGATGGTCGACAAGGTCGAGGCGCCTGATCGGACCACCGTAGTGTTCCATCTGAAGTTCGCGACCAGCGCCTTTCTGCCGGCGCTCGCCGATCCCTTCACCTGGATTTACAAGAAGGAGATCCTCGACAAGGATCCGCGCTGGTACGAAAAGAATATTCTGGGTTCCGGACCTTTCAAATTCGTCAGCCACGAAGTCGGCTCGGCGATCAAGGGGACGCGCAATCTCGATTATTATCACCCGGGGCTGCCTTACCTCGACGGCTTCACCGGTCTTTATGCTCCCAAGCAGGTCGTGCGGGTCGACGCCATCCGCAGCGACCGGGCCGCGATCGATTTCCGCAATCTGCCGCCGGCGGCACGCGACGAGCTCGTCGGCGCGCTCGGCGACAAGATCGTCGTGCAGGAAAGCGATCTGAACTGCGGCAACCTGTTCACGCCGAACCAAAAGAAAAAGCCGTTCGACGATTCTCGGGTTCGCCGCGCGCTGACCCTCACCGTCGATCGTTGGAATGGAGCGACGGCGCTGGCCAAAATCGCCGTCGTGCGCACCGTGGGCGGCATTGTTTTTCCCGGATCGCCGCTGGCGGCGAACCGGGAAGAGCTCGAGAGCATCCCCGGGTTCTGGCCGGACATCGCGAAGTCGCGGGCTGAGGCGCGGCGCCTATTGACAGAGGCCGGGGCCGAGGGGCTCTCCTTCGAGCTGTTGAACCGGGATCTCGACCAGCCTTTCAAATATGTCGGCACCTGGCTCGTCGACCAGTGGAGCAAGATCGGCCTCAACGTGACGCAACGCGTCGTGCCTGTCGGCCCATGGTTCGAGGCGATGCGCGCCGGCAGTTTCGACGTCACCCTGGAGGGCAATTGTCAGAGCGTCATCAACCCGGTGCTCGACGTCCAGAAATATCTGCCGCGCTCGGTCTTCACCGAGAATTACGGAAATTACGAAGATCGGCACGAGATCGATCTCTATCAACGAATGCTGCACGAGACCGATCCGGCAAAGCAGCGCGCTCTATTCCGAGCCTTCGAAAAATACGTGCTCGACGACCAGGCCCATGAGCTATTCGTGCTGTGGCAGCATCGGATTGTGCCCCACCGGTCCTATGTTAAGGGGTGGAAGATCAGCCCGAGCTTTTATGTCAATCAGGATTTGGCGACCATTTGGCTCGACAGGTAGACGAAGATGAGTGTGGCCGCGATCGACGGACATCCGCTCCTCGAGGTCAGGGGGTTGCAGATGCATTTCCCGGTCACCGAGGGGATCGTTATCCACCGCAAGATCGGCGAGGTGAAAGCCGTCGACGGCATCGATTTCACTGTCCGGCGCGGCGAGACCCTGGGGCTGGTCGGCGAGAGCGGCTGCGGCAAGACGACGACCGGCCGGTGCATCCTGCGGCTCGAACGGCCGACCGCAGGCGCGATCCTTTTTGACGGCGTCGATATCGCCAAGGCGGAGCGCAAGGACCTTCTGGCATTGCGGCGCCGCATCCAGGTCATTTTCCAGGATCCGTACAGCTCGCTCAACCCGCGCATGAAGGTCGGCGAGATCATTGCCGAGCCGATCATGGTCCACGGCATCGAACGCGACGCCGCACGGCGCGCTGCCCGGGTGCGCGAGCTGCTCTCGGTCTGCGGCCTCGATCCGAAATTCGCCGACCGATATCCGCACGAGATGTCGGGCGGGCAGCGCCAGCGCGTCGGGATCGCGCGCGCCTTGGCGCTCGAACCCGAATTCATAGTGTGCGACGAGGCCGTCTCCGCGCTCGACGTGTCGATCCAGGCGCAGGTGATCAACCTGCTCGAGGATCTGCGCGAGCGCTTCGGCCTCACCTATTTGTTCATCGCCCACGATCTTTCGGTCGTGCGCCATCTGTGTCAGCGCGTCGCGGTCATGTATCTCGGCCGGATCGTCGAGTTGGCGGCGTGCGACGAGCTCTTCGACAACCCGCTACACCCCTACACCCAGGCATTGCTGGCCGCGGTGCCGGTGCCCGATCCGAGCGTCGAGGCGACCCGCAATTTCAGGCCCGTCAAAGGCGAGGTGCCGAGCCCGATCAACCCGCCTTCGGGCTGCGTGTTTCATCCGCGCTGCCCGATTGCGGTCGAGAGCTGCACGCAGGTCCGCCCGGAGTTGCGCGAGGTACGGCCGGAGCATTGGGTCGCGTGCAGCGAGGTGCGGCTGTGAAGGCAATTCCGGTGACTATGCGAGGTACCCTCACTCGCCTCGCTGCGCTCGGCACCCCTGGCGCATCGCAGATGCGCTATCCGACAGGCGCACATACGCGTGCGCCGAGAGGGCGCATTGCGGGAGAGGGGGGACCCAGCGCGGAGCGCTGGGTGGGTGAGGGCATGATGGCGGCGAGCCTCGCCGCAGTCCTCGGTGCGGCAATCCCCGCGGCAGCGCAGGAGACGCCGAAGCAGGGCGGGATGTTCACTTTCATGATCCCCGCCGATGCGCCTCCGAGCCTCGACGGGCACCGCGAGACGACCTACGCGACCGTGCACACGGCCGCCCCCTTTTACAGCACGTTGATCCGGGTCAACCCGGAAAACCCGTCCTCGACCACCGACTTCGTCTGCGATTTGTGCACGGCGATGCCGCAGCCCCGGGATGACGGCAAGACCTACACCTTCAAAATCCGCGACGGCGTCAAATTTCACGACGGTTCGCCGTTGACCGCCGCCGATGTGGCGGCGAGCTGGAACGCGATCATCCACCCGCCCGAGGGTGTCACGAGCGCGCGCGAGAGCTTTTACGTCATGGTCGACAGGGTCGAGGCGCCCGACCCGACGACCGTCGTGTTCCATCTCAAATTCGCGACCGGCGCTTTTCTGCCGGCGCTCGCCGACCCCTTTGCCTGGATCTACAAGAAGGAGATCCTCGACAAGGACCCGCGCTGGTACGAGAAGAACATTATGGGCTCCGGCCCGTTCAAGTTCGTCGGGTACGAGATTGGCCAGTCGATCAAGGGAGAGCGCAACCCCGACTATTATCACCAGGGCTTGCCTCGTCTCGACGGCTTCACCGGGATCTATGCCGAGAAGCAAGCGGTTCGCGTCGAGGCGATGCGCGGCGACCGCGCGGCGATGGAGTTCCGCGGGCTGCCCCCGTCGGCGCGCGATCAGCTGGTCAAGGAGCTCGGCGACAAGGTCGTGGTGCAGGAGAGCGACTGGAACTGCGGCAACCTCGTCACTCCGAACCACAAAAAGAAGCCGTTCGACGATGTTCGGGTGCGCCGCGCGCTGTTGCTCGCGGTCGACCAATGGCACGGGGCGCCGGCTCTCGCCAAGATCGCCAACGTTCGAACCGTGGGGGGCGTCGTCTTCCCGGGCTCGCCACTGGCGGCAACCAAGGAGGAGCTGCAGCAGCTGGCCGGGTTCTGGCCGGACATCGAGAAGTCGCGCGCCGAGGCCAAGCGCCTCCTGAAGGAAGCAGGGGCCGAGGGGCTTACGTTCGAGCTCTTAAACCGCAACGTCGATCAGCCCTACAAATATGTCGGCACGTGGCTGATCGACGAGTGGAGCAAGATCGGGCTGCGTGCGAGCCAGCGCGTGGTGCCGACGGGTCCGTGGTTCGAGGCGATGCGCAGCGGCAATTTCGACGTCGTCCTCGAAGCCAGCTGCCAGAGTGTGGTCAACCCGCTCCTCGACGTCCAGAAGGCCCTTCCGGCCTCGGTCTTTACCGAGAACTACGGGAACTATGACGACCCGACGGAGATCGATCTCTATCAGAAAATGCTGCACGAGCCGGACCGGGCCAAGCAGCGCGCCTTGATGCGCGAGTTCGAGAAGCACGTGGTCGACGGCGAAGCGCACGAGTTTCCTATGCTGTGGTGGTACCGGATCATCCCCCATCGGTCGTACGTCAAGGGCTGGAAGATCAGCCCGAGCCACTACCTCAATCAGGACTTGTCCACCGTGTGGCTCGACAAATAGGAGATTACGGGGAAAGATGCCACGCTGACCGGGCGCTTGGCGGACATGAGGGGAGGAAAGAGCGGAGGCGATGTATCGATACATCGTGAAGCGGATCCTGCTGGTGATCCCGACTCTCGTCGGAGCGGCGGCGCTGGTCTTTTTGCTGATGCGCCTGATCCCCGGCGACATCTGCGTCGTGCGGCTCGGCTCCGGCGGCGGCACGTTCGATGCCCGCGCGGTCGCCACCTGCCACGCCCAGCTCGGCCTCGACAGCCCGGTCTTCCTGCAGTTCGTCGATTTCGTATGGGGCTTTTTTCGCGGCGACTTCGGGACCTCGATGTGGTCGGGCAAGCCCGTCGCTCACGAGATCGCAGCGCGCTTCCCGATCTCGCTCGAGATCTGCATCATGGCGGTGGTCATCTCCAACATCATCGCGATCCCACTCGGCACGATCTCGGCGCTGAAACAGGACCGCCCGATCGACTTCGTGATCCGCACGATCTCGATCGCCGGTCTTGCCACGCCGTCCTTCTGGCTCGGCATTCTGCTGATCCTGGCCATTCTCGACATCTCGCAGGCCGTGTTCGGCACGCCGTGGATGCCGCCGATCGACTATGTCCCGATATGGCAGGACCCGCTGCGCAACCTGTCGATGGCGATCTGGCCGGCATTGACCGTCGGCTACCGCACCTCCGCGGTGACGATGCGGATGACCCGCTCGGCGATGCTCGAGGTCTTGCGCGAAGACTACATCCGCACGGCGCGCGCCAAGGGTCTGATCGAAAAAGTTATCGTCAACCGGCACGCGCTGAAGAACGCTCTGTTGCCGGTCGTGACGCTGATCGGCATCGAGGCAGCTTTCTTGATGGGCGGCCTCGTCGTGACCGAGCAAGTGTTCAACCTGAACGGCATCGGCCGGCTCTTTGTGCAGTCGGTGCAGAACCAGGACTATACGATGACCCAGGCATTGGTGATGCTGGTCGTCGCCGCGTTCGTGGTGACCAACACCGTCGTCGACCTGATCTACGCCTGGCTCGACCCCCGTATCCGCTACACCTGAGTTTGCCATGACGATCGCCGCGTCCTCCCCCGCCGCCGTTTCCGCCCTCACCGACGACGTCCCGGAAAGCCACCGTTCGCTCTTACGGCGGGGGCTGATCTTCTGTCGCCGGCAGCCGCTCGGCACCTTTGGCTTGGTCCTCGTGGTGATCATGGCGGTCGCCGGACTCGGGGCCGAATGGATCGCGCCTTACAGCCCGACCGCCAACGACTTCTCGGTGATGACCGAGGCACCGAGCTGGCAGCACTGGCTCGGTACCGACCAGTTCGGGCGCGACCTCTTATCACGCATCATCTTCGGCGCGCGCACCGC
>DATNKF010000293.1:0-2529 GCA_035603555.1 Allostellaceae bacterium | reverse complement strand
CCCGTCTGCGATGAGTTGCACAGGCTGCCCGCTTGGGGAACACGAGTGGGTGGCGGGGGGATGCTGGTTGTGGAGACGATTGGGCGGATCCGGCGCGAGCACTTTGTCAAAGGGAAGTCGATCAAGGAGATCGTTCGCGAGCTGAAGGTGTCGCGCAACACGGTGCGCAAGGTGCTGCGTTCGGGCGCGATCTGTTTCGAGTATGCGCGCGAGGTCCAGCCGCTGCCGAAGCTGGGACCCTGGCGTGCTGATCTCGACCGAATGCTGGCGACCAACGAAGCCAAGAGCGGACGCGAGCGGCTAAGGCTGATACGCCTGTTCGAGGAGCTGCGCGGCCTTGGCTACGAGGGCGGCTATGACGCGGTGCGTCGCTACGCCCGCACTCGGCGCCGGGCTCGTGGTGCGGCGACGGCGGAAGCCTACGTGGCGCTGAGTTTTGCGCCTGGCGAAGCCTACCAGTTCGACTGGAGCCACGAGATCGTGGTGCTGAACGGAGTGACGACACTGGTCAAGGTCGCCCATGTCCGGCTTTGTCACAGCCGCATGCCGTTCGTGCGGGCTTACCCGCGCGAGAGCCAGGAGATGGTGTTCGACGCGCACGACCGGGCATTCGCGTTTTATCGCGGCGCCTGCGCGCGTGGCATCTACGACAACATGAAGACGGCGGTCGAGAGCGTCTTCGTTGGCAAGGACCGGGCGTTCAACCGCCGATTTTTACGGATGTGCAGCCATTACCTGGTCGAGCCGACCGCCTGCACCCCTGGGGCGGGCTGGGAGAAGGGGCAGATGGAGAACCAGGTCGGGCTGGTGCGCGAGCGCTTTTTCACGCTGCGGCTGCGGTTCAGGACTTACGAGGAGATGAATGGCTGGCTGATCGACCAGTGCGTTGCCTATGCAAAGGCGCATCCTCATCCTGAATGCCGCGACCAGACAATCTGGTCGGTCTTCGAGGCCGAGCGGCCAAGCCTCGTTGGTTATGCCGGGCGGTTCGACGGGTTCCATGCGGTTCCGGCTGCCGTCTCAAAGACCTGTCTCGTCCGTTTCGACAACAACAAATACTCGGTCAGGGCCAAGGCGCTGGGCCGCCCGGTCGAGGTGCACGCTTACGCCGACCGGATTGTGATCCGCCAGAATGGCGAGCTCGTCGCCGAGCATCGGCGCAGTTTCGGGCGCGGCCAGACGGTTTACGATCCCTGGCATTACGTGCCGGTCTTGGCGCGCAAGCCAGGAGCGCTGCGCAACGGCGCGCCGTTTAAGAACTGGCTGTTGCCCGGGGCGATCGACCGTGTCCGCCGCAAACTCGCTGCCGTCGATGACGGGGATCGGCAAATGGTCGACATCCTCGGCGCGGTGTTGACCGATGGGCTCGGTGCGGTCGAGGCGGCCTGTGCCGAGGCGCTCAGCGCCGAACTCCACTCGAGCGACGTCATTCTCAATATCCTGGCACGGCGGCGCGACGCATTGGCCGTAACCACCGTCCTGGCGCCCGAGGCTCTGCGGCTGCACCATGAGCCGACCGCCGATTGCGCCCGCTACGACAGCCTGCGGCGGGCGGTCTGATGGAACGTCATCAGATCATCGAGATGATGCGCGAGCTGAAGCTCGCCGGCATGCGCGCCGCCTTCGATGAGATCCTCGCCAATGGATTGAAGCGGCAGCATTCGATACCGCAGATCATCGGCGATCTGTTGCAGGCTGAGATCGCCGAGAAGCAGGCTCGGTCAATCAAATACCAGGTCGGCATCGCCCGGCTGCCGCTGGCCAAGGAGCTGTCCGACTTCGATTTTAGCGACACGCCGATCAATCAGAACCTGGTGCGTGATCTCGCCACTGGCGCTTTCCTCCAGCATCAGCGCAATGCCGTGCTGATTGGCGGTACCGGCACCGGAAAGAGCCATCTTGCGGTCGCCATTGCCCGCGCCTGCATCCGCGCCGGCGCCCGTGGCCGCTTCCATACCGCGGTCGACCTGGTCAACCGGCTGGAGGCCGAAGCCCGCGCCGGGCGGCAAAGTCGTATCGCCGATCGGCTCACCCGGCTCGACTTCCTCATTCTCGACGAGCTCGGCTATCTGCCTTTCGCACAATCCGGCGGCCAGCTCCTCTTCCACCTGGTCAGCCGTCTTTACGAGCAGACTTCGATCATCGTCACCACCAATCTCACTTTCGCCGAGTGGCCTTCGGTCTTCGGCGACGCCAAAATGACCACTGCGCTGCTCGACCGGCTCACCCATCACTGCGACATCATTGAGACCGGAAACGAAAGCTGGCGCTTCAAAAACCGCGCCTAACTCCCACCGGCTCGCCCACGGGGGCCCACAGGTAACCCCCCGCGCATCGCTCCAGTCAGACTCGTGGCGGTCACTTCACGATGCGCGGGTCCCCCCTGTGGACTCCGTGGACGACCTCCGCCGGGGTCAATGTTGGACGCCGATCCAGGGTCAAAGTTCAAAGCCGATTGACACTGTCGCCATTCGGTGCGGTCGAAAGCGGCCGGATGGAGATCGTGCTCGTCAGCGGCCGGTGCATTGT
>DATNKF010000292.1:0-2828 GCA_035603555.1 Allostellaceae bacterium | reverse complement strand
CAGGTGGCCTCGACGCCGCGGCCGCGATTGGGGAACCGCACTACTCGATAATTTGCCATGGCCTGTCGGATGTTGCGGGTGAGGCCGGTAGAATAGGCGGCAAATCATTACGATCAATCAAGGCCGAGCTCGCCGCTCCCTCTTGCAGAGACCGGGATTGCGCCTATATAGCACGTTAAATGCTAAATTCTCAATTGTTAAATGGCCTCACATGCTAATGGCACACCCCCAAGCCGGTGCGGCCGAATTCCGCTGCCGATCCCCTGCCAGCCGGTTTCGGCTCCCTGCTGGCCAGCTCGGTATAATCGTATCCAAGACGCTGATTTTACACAGCCTTTTGTTGTCGCGAAGGAGTTTTTCGGGTAAGACACACGTTTCTTCCCTGACAGCAGGGAAACCTGACAGCGAAGCCCGACAGGGACAGGCGATCTCAGCGCGGGGGCGCGAGCAAGCAGGCGCGGGCCGCGGCATCGAGGATCGCCTCGGTATCGATGCCGTAGGCACGGTAAAGATCCGCGACGTCACCGGATTGTCCAAAGCGGTCGACGCCCAGCGGGACGATCGGGTTGCCGGCGACAGCGCCGAGCCACGATAAGGTTGCCGGGTGACAATCGCCTACGGTGACGAGCGGGGCGCCGGGGCGCAGCCGCGCCAACAGCCGCTCGGCCACGCCGGCTTCGCCCCTGACACGGGCGGCGCGCCAATCGCCATGCAGGCGATCGGGCGAGGTGATCGCCAGGAGACCGGTCTCCGGGAGATCTTCTGCCAGCGCCTGATGCGCCGCAAGCGCTTCGGGCGCGACCGCGCCGCTATACGCGATCGCGAGCGCCGCACCTGGGCCCGGCTCGCGCAGCCAATAGGCCCCGGCGATGATGGCCTCGGCAAGGCCCTGATCGATCGGACGCTGGGGCTGCTCGATCGGTCGGGTCGAGAGGCGTAGATAGACCGATCCGCCGGCCTCGCGTTGGATCTCCTCCAATGCCCAGCGCAGCAGGATCGCCAGCTCGTCCGCGTAGGCCGGCTCGAAGCTGGTGAGCCCGGGTTGGGCGAGGCCGGTCAACGGCTCCCCGACGGATTGGTGGGCGCCGCCTTCGGGAGCCAGCGTAATCCCCGAAGGAGTCGCCACCAGAATAAAGCGCGCGTCCTGGTAGCAGGCGTAGTTGAGGGCGTCCTGCCCGCGTTTGATGAACGGATCGTAGAGCGTGCCGATCGGCAACAATCGGGTGCCGAAGATCGGCCCGCAGAGGCCGAGGGCGGCGAGTTGCAAGAACAGATTGCTTTCGGCGATGCCGAGTTCGATGTGCTGCCCGCGCGGCGACATCGTCCAGCGTTGCGCCGAGACGACATTTTCCTCGCGAAAGGTGTCGGTGCGTTCGGCTCGGTCGAAGATCCCGCGGCGATTGACCCAAAGCCCGAGATTGGTCGACACGGTAACGTCGGGCGAGGTCGTCACGATGCGCTCGGCGAACTCGCCATCGCCAGCGGCGATATCCCCGAGTATTCGCCCGAAGGCTTCTTGCGTCGACAGCCGATTCCCGCGCGGCACCGGCAGATCTGGGGGCACAACCACCGGAGGGACATCGTGCCGGCGCGGACCGGACCCGGCCATCGGCACTCCTGCCAAGAACGCCGAAAGCTGCTCCTCCGGCACGTCGAGGCCGGCAAAAAGCTCCCATTCGGCCCCTGGCGCTACCCCCATATCGCGTTGGAACAAGGCCATCTGGTCCCGGTTCATCAGCCCGGCATGGTTGTCCTTGTGCCCGGCGAAGGGCAGCCCGTAGCCCTTGATCGTGTAGGCGATGAAGCAGGTCGGCCGATCGTCGGTGACAGCGTGGAACGCAGCGAGGACCGAAGCCATGTCGTGGCCGGCCAGATTGGTCATCAGCTGGTGCAGGGCGGCATCGTCGTGGCTGTCGAGGATCGCGCGGATGCCGGGGTAGCGGTTGAGGTCGCGGAGGAGATGCTCGCGCCAGCCCTCCCCGCCCTTATAGACCAGCGCCGAATAGAGCGAGTTGGGGCAAGCATCGATCCACTCGCGCAAATGATGCCCGTCAAGGCGGGAGAAGGCCCCCTCGAGCAGCCGCCCGTATTTCAACGTGACGACGCGCCAGCCCATCATTTCGAACAGCGCGTCGATGCGGCCGAACAGCCGATCGGAGACGACGGCGTCGAGGCTCTGGCGGTTGTAGTCGATCACCCACCACAGGTTACGGACATCGTGCTTCCAGCCTTCGAGCAACGCCTCGAAGATGTTGCCCTCAACGAGCTCGGCATCGCCGGCGAGGGCGATCATGCGGCCGGGCGGGTCGTGCGTCGGTACCAGGCGCTTCAGACGCAGGTAGTCCTGAGCGATCGAGGCAAACAGGGTCATCCCGACGCCAAGGCCGACGGATCCGGTGGAGAAATCGACGGTCTCGCCGTCCTTGGTTCGCGACGGGTAGGATTGGGCCCCGCCGAACCCGCGAAAGCGCTCGAGCTTGTCGCGGGTCTGCCGCCCGAGCAGATATTGGATGGCGTGGAAGACCGGCGATGCGTGCGGCTTGACCGCGACGCGATCCTGCGGCCGCAGCACGTCGAAATAAAGCGCCGTCATCAGGGTTGCCACCGAGGCGCTCGATGCCTGGTGCCCGCCGACCTTGAGCCCATCCCGGCTCGGCCGGAGATGGTTGGCGTTGTGTATCATCCAAGTCGACAGCCACAGCACCTTACGCTCCAGCGCCGTCAGGCAGTCGAGCTTATCGTGCCACTCCGCTTCGAGCGACCGACCGAGACCGCCTTCGAGGGCGCGCAGCATCATTCTACTCCCCGGGTCTTTAACTCAGCTCCTA
>DATNKF010000291.1:0-4449 GCA_035603555.1 Allostellaceae bacterium | reverse complement strand
CCCCGGCTCTTGGGAGTCGGACAATCCCAGGGGCCGGGTTTGCGCAAACGCCGGCATCGCCAGCGCGAGCGCCGGTATCAGCAACAACCCCCATTTGATCATAAACTTCATGGTGCCTTCCTTTCTCTCGATGCCCTACAGTGGGCGATACTTCCTAAGCAAGCACCATACCAGGTTGGCACGCTGAAAACTCGCTGCTAGTTCAATAGCTTATAGAACAGAGTGCCGAATTTGGTCCGGAAGGCGGGACTCATCCGGCCCGAGGAGTCCGATTTCCCGGACGACCGTCGGCCGCCAACGACGACACGTCGATCACGGCACGAAGACCGAAGTCGGCCTGCTGTTGTCGAACCTCTTGACAATGTACGCCAGGTCCATCGACCGGCCTCCGCGGCTCTCGTCCGTCGGAACAAGCCCCAGCAGCGTGACGGGCCCGGGGATGTCGGAGATACCGATAAACGGCACCTTCACCGCCTGGCCGGCGAGGACGACCCCGTTGCCAGCACGTGCCCCGACGAGGGTGAAGTACGCATCGAGGTTGGGGTTCGTCATCTCCGTCCAACAGGTGAAGTTCCGGCCGGTTGCCGCCCGGACACCTTCGTCACTACGGAAATCGAGATCGATGAAGGTCGGGTAGTTCGGCCGGTTCAACCGCACATCCAGCGTGAGCAGGATCAAGACAGCCTCGCTGGAGGAAAGAGGTCCGGTCAGCTTGTGATACTCGAGGTTTGTCGGGATTGCTCGGTCGACCAGCTGGTAGTGGCCGGCGCCGCCATCGAAGACGAGGGCCGGAGTGCCGGTGCGAGGATCGATATCGGTTGCGATCTCGGCGCGAGTAGCCAGATTGGGGTCTCCCTGTATCGCGAACGCCTCATACGACTGGGTTGCGCCCCTGCCGTCCCGCAGGATGGCGGAGCCGGTCAGCCCGTCATACTTGATCGGCCGCTCAGTGACCGGACTGATCACCCATCCGATCAGATAGCCGCTCGGGCAGGGCGCCGCGGGACCGAGGTTATTTTCCAGGAGGTTGGGGTTTTCGGGGTTGAGCGAGCCCGTGCCGTTGACCGAAAGCCTGACGTCGAAGTCGGCCGCTTTGCAGACGTAATTGGAGGCCTTGTTGGGGTTCCCGGGGCAAACCCAATGAAACCTGATCCGTACCGTCTCGTCCTCGGGGCAGGTGGCGC
Organism: Allostellaceae bacterium; assembly: GCA_035603555.1. Lineage (GTDB taxonomy): Bacteria > Pseudomonadota > Alphaproteobacteria > ATCC43930 > CGMCC-115725 > AP-15. The sequence continues at coordinate 3,265 of DATNKF010000291.1, read as the reverse complement.
CGCTCGGGCATCGGGCGCGCACCTCGATCTCGGTCTGGGCCCTCGTCACCCCGTCGACTGCCACCGTCCCTTTCATGAATTTGGGAAAGACGATAACGCTTCCGGGCTCCACGGAAGCGCTCGACGTCGCCTCCTGCGCCTGCGCAAAATTCGGCATTGCCAGTCCGAGAACGACCGTCAGCAACACGAAAAAGCCCGCGCCTTTCATCACAACCTTCATGATTGCTTCGCTGTCTCGACATCCTGGCGTAAACGGCTTGACGTTTGGTGGAAGGCCCACGCTCAGCCGGTGAGCCGGTATGCGAGCCACGCCGGCGCTAGACCTCGGCCCGGATGTCGAGCTTGCGCAACTTCTCGAACAACGTCGAGCGCGATACGCCAAGAAGTTTCGCGGCCTCCTCGACGCGCCCGCCGGCGCCTGCAAGCGCAGTGCGGATGTAGTGGCGCTCGGCCCGATCGCGAACCTCCGCGAGGGTTGGAAACGGCGCCTCGCCCGGCTCCGCTGCTTCGGCGGCAAACAGCGCTTCGACGGTGATCCGTGGCGCCAGCGAGAGCGCCACGGCTTGCTCGACGCGGTTGCGCAGCTCCCGCACGTTGCCGGGCCAGGGATGCTCGAGCAAGGCCCGCTCGGCTTCCGGCGTGAAGCCGTGGACATCGCGGTCAAACGCCTCCGAAAACTCTCGCATGAACAGCTGTGCGAGCGGCAGGATGTCGTCGGACCGGTCGCGAAGCCGGGGAATGGCGACGCGGATAACATTGATCCGAAAGTATAAATCCTGGCGGAAGCGACGCTCGGCGACCGCGGCTTCGAGATTGGCGTTAGTCGCGCAGATGATCCGCGCACCGGTTTTGATCGGCGTTTCACCCCCCACGCGGGTGAAGGCGCGCTCCTCAATCAGGCGGAGCAGCTTCGCCTGCATTGGCATTGGCAACTCGCCGACCTCGTCGAGAAACAGAATCCCGGTGCCGGCCCGCTCGACATGGCCGTGATGGCGGGCTTGGGCACTGGTGAAGGCGCCCCTCTCGTGGCCGAACAGCAGGCTCTCGATGAGTTCGCTCGGGATAGCTGCACAATTGACCCCGATGAACGGGTTCTTGGCGCGCCTAGAGACCCTGTGAACGAAACGCGCCGCCACCTCCTTGCCGACGCCGCTCTCCCCGGTAATGAGCAAAGAGCTGTCGATATCGGCGACACGCGTCAGCAGTAACTCCATCCGGCGCATCGCGTCCGAGACGCCGAGCACGCCAGAGGCCCTCGGCTGCACCGCAATCAGCCGGGCAATGCGTTCGAGCAAATCGGTAATCTCGTAAGGCTTCTCGAGGTAGTCGACCGCACCCGCCTTGGTGAGGCGAACCGCCTGATCGATCTTCCCGTGGGCGGTGACGAACAAGAATGGCGTGCTGCCCAGCCTCGGCAGGGCTCGCAGAAAAACCTCCTCGCCGCTCATGTCCGGGAGAAGGATGTCGCAGATGACGAGATCGGGACGCGCCGCAATTAATTCTTCGAGCGCATCTTGTCCCGTTTGCCACCACAGCGGTGTGTAGCCTTCGAGCTCCAGCCGTTGTACCAGGCTCTCGCCCATAGTCGTGTCGTCTTCGATGATGCCGATCCGTCCCCTCTCACGCGGCGACATAGAGCGCCTCTCCCGATTTGATTGGAAGGTTCACGACCACGCGCGTGCCGACGCCCGGGTGTTCGACACCGATATGCCCGCCGAGGCGGCGGACAAGCTGGCCCGTGGTCCAAAGTCCGAGACCCTTGCTCTGCGCCGAAGGCGTCGGGGCGGGGGCGACTTGATCGAGCAAGGCGGCCATGTCTTTGGGCAGCCCTGGCCCCTGGTCAGCAATCGCGATCTGCAGTTCCCGGTCGGAATGCGCCACGCTTACGGCGACGCGACCGCCGTCAGCCGAGGCCGCGCACGCGTTCAACAGAAGATTGAGCGTGATCTGGCGCACCGCGGGCCCATCGATCGCGAGCGGCTCGGCAATGCGGTTGTCCCAGTCGAGACGAAGGCGTCGCGCGCCGGTTTCGTGCTGCACGAGGAAGGGCAGATCGTCGAGGTCGATCCTCGTCAAAACTCCTACCTCGGAACCGCCCTTGTAAGTCACAAGGGTCGCGCGCACGACGTTGCGAATTCCGGCGAGCCCGCGCTTCAGCAAGTCCAAGGACGCCTGCCGCACGGCCGGGTCGTGGCCATAGGTCTGAATGGTGTCAATGGCATTCAGCATCCCGCCGAGCGGGTTGTTGACCTCGTGCGCCATCCCTGAGGCGAGACGCCCGAGCATCGCGCATCTTTCCTGCTCGGCAAGGTGAGCGGCGAGGGTCTGGCGTTCGCTGAAGGCACGCGCCATTGCGTTGAACCGTTCGAACAGGTGACCGAACTCGCTGGCGACCCGGTAGCGGTAACCCGCCGGAATGGGCTCGACGCGGCCGTCTCGGAACTGCTCCACATGGCGTGTCAAAACGGCCAGCGGTTGCAGCATCCGCTTCAGCACAAAATATCCGCCGAGGGCGAAGGCGAGGGTCAGGCATCCATTGACCAGGACGAGCGTGAGCAGGATTTTGCGCCGGACCCGCAGCGAGTCGGCGATGTCGACCTCGGCGAAAAGGCGCCCGGCGGAGTACCCCTCGGTGCGCAGCGTCCGCGCCAGCCAGGCGCGGCCGGTATCGGGGTCGAGCCCCAGACCATCGCCGGCCGCAAACCGGCTGCGCAGCTCGTCCGGCACTGCACTTTGGACCGGGAAGCGGCGTGGATCGGACGAAGCCAGGATCGTTCCATTCGGCAGCTCAACAATGGCGAAGCGTGGTTCGACGGCGGCATATCGGTCGCCTTGCGCACGATCCAGGGCATCGAACACCCCGCGTGCGTCTCTGCGGACGAGGGCCGGCAGGACGGCGGCGGAGAGACCGTCGAGATAGGCGCCCGTCAGCAGCTCGAGATTGCTCTTCTGATCCTGGGCGAATCGCCAGAGAACCACCTGCGAAGTTGCGACGGCAACGGTAACCATCAAGCCGGCGACCAATACCGGGACCTTTACCACCAAGGGCCAGGCGGCGATGTGCCAAAGCCGGGCCGTCACGGTCGCGCCCGATTGCTTCGATGTGGCCGCTCTCGGCGAGCCGGCGCTGCAAGGATGCCATTCGTATCGCTCTCCGTGGAAAAATCGCCGTTCGCGGGACCGCCGTCCCGGAGCAGCGGACCGCCGCCGCGGCCGCCGAGATGATCGATACTCACCTCGGTCTCGGCGAAGCCCGCCGCAGAGG
>DATNKF010000290.1:0-8908 GCA_035603555.1 Allostellaceae bacterium | reverse complement strand
ACAAAGGCAGCGCATAATCTGACCGTGAGTGCGCTGCGAAGCACTGACCGGGTAGGTTTGAGTGTTAATTTATTAAGTTCTTATAGAACGAACCATGAACATAGTCAAGCAAAATTCATTCGAGGCTTGGAGTAGTGCTGCACGGCACGCTAACAAGCGAGTAGCGGGCAGCCTGCTTCCGTCAGGCATGGTCGAGAGGCTAGGGAGGTAACGCTCGGCTGGACAGCGCCCTGAACCTCCCCTATAAGCGCCGGTCGCGGAGCGCCCAGGTAGCTCAGTTGGTAGAGCAACGGACTGAAAATCCGTGTGTCGGTGGTTCAATTCCGCCCCTGGGCACCACCGACGCTTCCGGGTCGTACGCCATCATGCTCCGCGTCAGCTGCCGCTGGCGACTTCGCACAGCTCGCGTTGTCGTAGACCGAGTGCCAAGAGACGGTCGCGATGGGGCGTAAATGAATAGCTCCCGAACCGCTGGGCTTTTAGGATTTCGTGGAACGTAGCGCCGTCAAGAGCCGGGCGGGTTGACGCGGGCGGTGTAGTCGCGCGTCGCGCGCGCTTCGCGATCGTGCTGGAGCGCCCAGCCAATCGAGGGGAAGGCGAGTTCCGTCCAAGGGATTTCTGCCCAATCGAAAAGCCGCACCTCGAGGCTTTCAGGTCCCGGCGCAATCGTCTCTTCCAGCAGGCGCGCGCGATAGATGAGCTGTACTTGGCTGATGCGCGGAATGTCGTATATCGCCAACAATCCTTCGATCTCTATACGAGCCCGAGCCTCCTCCCAGGCCTCCCGCTCCGCACCCGCGCTCGCCGACTCATTGAGCTCGAGGTAACCCGCAGGCAAAGTCCAATAGCCGTAACGCGGGTTGATCGATCGCCGGCACAAAAGAAGCCTTTCCCCCCATCGAGCCACCGAGCCCACGACGATTTTCGGGTTGTCGTAGAGGATGTATCCGCATTCGGCGCAGATCATGCGCTCGCGGTTGTCCCCTTCGGGGACACCCCGAACCGACGGCCCGCGCAGGTAATTGTCGTCCGACATCGCGGATCTCGATCGCGAGCGACGGCGCTCTCAGATCACGAGCGGGTTCGCGAGCTCCAACCAGCGCTGCACAGGTATCGCCAGGGGAAGTTCACTCAGCGCCATCTCGGTGGATCACCGCTCCGTTTGAGCCAGATCATAGGCGGCGGGCCAGGACGCGGCAAGATCACTCGCTGGACCCTTGCAAACCTCCGCTCGTGCTGTAAGTGCTGTCGCGATGCGCTCTGCTTTGGACAGGCTCACCTTTAACGCTGCGCAAGCCGCGCGCGTATCCTGGTTTTTCGGCCAGAAGCTCTTGGCGTCGCGCGTCACCCGTCCGGTTCCATTGCCGAAGCCGATGCGCGGACGGGCGATGCCAGACACGCGGCGCATTCTCCGTGACCTCTGGGGATTGATCGAGCAGGACTGGCGAAATGTCGAGGCCGGCTACTACCTGCCCCCTCCGGACGGGTCCGACAACCCCTTCGGGGCGCTGCGTCGCGCCGCTGATTTCTTTGCTGACCTGAGCGCCGTCGAGCGGCGGCGGCACAGTACGACCGAGGCGTGCCGTCTGACAGAGGTCGCGGACGGCGGCTACCCGCCCTATTATCTGCAAAATTTCCATTTTCAGAGCGACGGGTATCTGAGCGGCCCGTCGGCTCGACGCTATGATCATCAGGTCGAGGTGCTGTTCGGCGGGGCCGCGGCCGTCATGCGGCGCCAAGCGCTGGTGCCGCTCCGAGCGGCTCTCACCCGACGCAGGGCGGGGCGGCTGCTCGACGTTGGCTGCGGCACCGGGTGCTTCCTGCGCGAGGTCAAGGCGAACCATCCACGCCTAGAGGTCATCGGGCTCGATCTGTCGCCGTATTATCTCGCCGTCGCTCGGCAGAAGCTGCAGCCCTGGTCACGCGTTCGGTTCGTCGAGGGAATGGCGGAGGCGATGCCGTTCGGCGATGAGCAATTCGACGCCGTCACCTGCATCTATCTGTTCCACGAATTGCCGCCCGAGGTGCGCCGGGCCGTTGTCGACGAGATCCGTCGCGTGCTCAGGCCGGGTGGCGTGCTGGTCTTCGTCGACTCGCTGCAGACCGGCGACGAGCCCGATTACGATGCGATGCTCGAATACTTCCCGGTTGCCTTTCACGAACCCTATTACGCAAGCTACCTGGAAGAGGATCTCGACCGGTTGTGGAGTCCGGGCTTCATCCCGGAAATTCGGCTTCCCGCGTATTTCTCGAAAGTGCTGAGCTACCGGCGCAATCCGTGAGAGGGAATGTGTTGTAGCTAGATGTAGATACCGCTTGGCATTGGGCCACAAGAGTGGTACCGTATGTTGTGGTGTGGGCTGGGGGGTCCACAGAATACGGGGGAAGCAATGGACGTCGTCACTTGGACGCCGGAACGCGTCGAGCAATTGACTCAGCTGTTCGAGGAGGGGCTCCCGACGGCCGAGATCGGCCGCCGGTTGGGGCTCACGAAGAACGCCGTCATCGGCAAGCTGCACCGCATTGCGCTGGCGCCGCGCATCAGCACACCGGTCGCCCCGCCGCAGCGCAACTTCTTCGAGTTCAGCGGACCGAGCTGTCTGTGGCCCTACGGCCACCCGACCGACGAGAACTTCCGTTTCTGCGGTGCACACCCGCTGCCGGGGAAGCCCTATTGCGCCGATCACGCGGCGATCGCCTATGTGCGTCCCAAGGAGGAGAAGGCGAAGGCCGCCTGAGCCCTGGCGCCTGCTCGCTGCCGTCCGTCGGGATCGCCGCGACCGCTCTTTGCCGATCGTGGCCGAGGTCAACGGAATGTCAGCGCTACGTGAGGGTTGCAAGACTGCGGTGCCTCAGACAGCGCATCGCACGGTCGATGCCTTCGAGGGTCACGGGGAACATGCGGTCTGCGACGATGTTGCGGATCATCCCGATGCTGGCGGTGCCGCTCCAGTATTTCTCCGGCACCGGGTTTAGCCACACCGCTCGCGGATAGGCCGCTAATAGGCGGCGCAGCCACACCTCGCCCGGCTCGTCGTTCCAACGCTCGACGCTGCCACCCTCTTTTTCGACTTCGTACGGGCTCATGCTGGCGTCGCCGACGAGGACGATCCGGTAGTTCCTGTCGTAAGTGCGAAGCAGTTCCAAGACCGGCATCTGCTCGACGTGGCGCCGCCGTGAATCGCGCCACACCGAATCGTAAATGCAGTTGTGAAAATAGAAGTGGATCAGATGCTTGAACTGCGAGCGTGCGGCCGAGAACAACTCCTCGCAGATGCGGACGTGGTCTTCCATCGACCCGCCGACATCGAGAAACAGCAGCAGCTTCACAGTGTTATGGCGCTCGGGCACGAGCTTTAGATCGAGCCAGCCGGCATTGTGCGCGGTCGAGCGTACGGTGCCGTCGAGATCGAGCTCTTCGGCCGTCCCCTCACGCGCGAATTGCCGCAGGCGGCGCAACGCCAGCTTGATGTTGCGGGTGCCGAGATCGACGGTATCGTCGAGGTTGCGAAATTCGCGGCGGTCCCAGACCTTCACCGCACTGCGGTTGCGCCCATCCTGCTGGCCGATCCGCACGCCTTCGGGATTGTAGCCGTGCGCACCAAAGGGCGAGGTGCCGGCGGTGCCGATCCATTTGCTCCCGCCCTGATGCCGCGCGCGCTGCTCGGCGAGGCGCTGGCGCAGGGTCTCCATCAGCTTTTCCCAACCGCCGAGCGCTTCGATCAGCTTTTTCTCCTCGTCGGTCAGAAACCGTTCCGCAATCTTGCGCAGCCAGGAATCCGGGATCCCGGTCTGCGGATCGGGCAGGGTCTCGATCCCTTTGAAGCAGTGCCCGAAGACTCGGTCGAACCGGTCGAGATAGCGCTCGTCTTTGACCAGCGCCGCGCGGGCCAAGTAGTAAAAATCCTCGATGTCAAACGCCGCCACGCGTTTTTGCATCGCCTCCGTCAAAGTCAGATATTCGCGCAGTGAGACCGGGACTTTGGCCTCGCGCAGTTCGACAAAGAAGGAAAAGAACACGGCTAGGAGCCGGCGCGCTCGCGTCGGTGCAAAAACGCCAGGCGCTCGAACAGATGCACGTCCTCCTCATTCTTCAGCAAGGCGCCGTGCAGCGGCGGGATCAGCTTTGCCGGGTCGCGCGTCCTCAGCACCTCGGGGGAAATGTCCTCGACGAGCAAGAGCTTGATCCAGTCGAGCAGCTCCGAAGTCGACGGTTTTTTCTTCAATCCGGGAACCTGCCTGATTTCAAAAAAGATCGTTAGCGCCTCACCTAGGAGTTCGTGTTTCAAGTCGGGAAAATGGACATCGACGATGCGATGCATCGTTTCGCGGTCGGGAAAACAGATGTAATGAAAAAAGCAGCGCCGCAGAAAGGCGTCCGGCAGCTCCTTTTCGTTGTTCGACGTGATGATTACAATCGGACGATGCCGAGCTTGGATTGTACGGCGCGTCTCGTAGACGTAGAACTCCATCCGATCGAGTTCGAGCAGCAGATCGTTCGGAAATTCGATGTCTGCCTTGTCGATCTCGTCGATCAGCAGGACCGGCGCCACTGGCGCCTCGAACGCCTCCCAAAGCTTTCCCGGCACAATGTAGTTGGCGATATCGTGGACGCGCTCGTCGCCGAGTTGGCCGTCGCGCAAGCGAGAAACCGCATCGTATTCGTAAAGGCCTTGCTGCGCTTTGGTCGTGGATTTGATGTGCCAGGTGATCAAATCTCTAGCGATACCGCGGGCAACCTCATGCGCCAGTATCGTCTTGCCGCTCCCCGGCTCGCCTTTGACGAGCAGCGGGCGCTCCAGCGCGATCGCGGCATTGACCGCAACCTGCAGGTCCGGCGTCACTATATAAGTATCGGTGCCCGTGAAACGTTGCATGCTCGTCCTACCAACCCATGGCCGTTCCCGTCTTGCGCGCTTGACATAACCCGAGCTTCGCCATGATGCCAGTCGGACAGCAGCTTCCGCGATTTCGCCGGCCAACGGCCGGCTTACCTGCGGCAGGCCTCGGGGTGGTGCTGCTCTTCCTGTTGTTTATGCCGACGCGAGACCCCCTCACGCACAGCCTCGCCATCGAATGGCGCCCGTCGGCGGAACTCGCGTTCCTACTCTTCATCGTCGCGATCGCGGCGGTGGCGCGGCCCCAAATTGTTGGCGCGCGCCTCGCGGCGCGCATTCTCGCGATGGTCGTCGGTGTAGCAGCGCTTCTCAACCTTGTCCATGCGGTGATCCCGACCCTGCTCGGCCGTGATCTCAATCTTTATTGGGATCTTCGTCATCTTCCATCGCTGTTTGGGTTGGCAGAGGAGGCGGCCGGCTTCTGGCGCACATCGGCAGCGGTGTGCGTGACCGCGGTCGCGGTCTTCGTGCTGATGGCCGGCCTTTACTGGATTTGGCGCCGCGTGCTCCCCGCATTAGCCGTCCGGCCCATTGGGCTCGCCCTCGCCGTCGTGCTCGGCGTCGCGGTGGACATAACAGCCTTCATGCCGGCAGAACACCGCCCGCTCGCAACCGGGTTTGGGCTCGACGTATTGCGGCAGACGGTGGCGCTCGTGCGCGGCTGGCACCCGGCGGCGGGCGGCGACGGACCTTATGCCGCAGCCCTCGCCGCCCCGCCCCCGCCGCACAGCGATCTCGCCGGGCTCAAGCGGCGCGACGTCTACGTCATCTACCTCGAATCCTATGGCACCACGGTCTTTGACACGCCGGAGTTCCTCGCCGGGATCGGGCAGTCGCTGACCCAATTTGAGACCTCGCTGCGCGACGCCGGCTACACCATCGCGTCGAACCGGCTGGTCTCGCCGACATTCGGCGGCGGCTCGTGGCTGGCCCACGCAACCCTTGCTAGCGGCGTGCGCCTCGACGACCCGGTCGTTTACACGCTGCTGATGGATTCCCAGCGCAAGCTCCTGCCAGCCTATTTCAAAGAGGCCGGGTGGCGGACAATCGGGATCGCCCCGGGCATCAAGACCCCCTCCTCGAACACGCGAGCCTGGGGTTTCGACCGGGAAGTTTACGCGGCTGACCTCGATTATCATGGTCCTGCCTTCGGCTGGTTCGAAATCCCAGATCAGTTCACGCTCAACCGAACGGCGAAGATCCGCTCGGCGCTTGGTTCGGACCCTCCCGTGTTCACTCAGGTGGTCCTGGTCTCTAGTCACATCCCATTCTCCCCGGTGCCGCCCTACCTTGCTGATTGGAACGATTCCGGAGCATTTGCGAGCGTGTCCGCGACTGCGCTGAAGGAGATCTACCGGCAGCCCGATTGGAGCCGGCTGGGGCCCGAGTACCTCAAGAGCCTGGGCTATGATTTCGCGGCACTCGAAGGCTGGCTCACCCAGCACATGCCCGGTGACGGGCTCGTCATCCTGCTCGGCGATCACCAGCCTCCGGCCGTTATCGGTGGCCGGCCCGAGCCGCCATGGACCGTCCCGATCCATGTGCTGTCGCGCGATCCCGACCTGGTCGCCCCATTCATCGCCGAGGGCTATGTCTCCGGCCTCGTTCCGGCCCAAAAGCCCCCCTACCGTGGCATGGAAAACTTCCTCGCTTGGTTTCTCGCCGCGTTCGACCGTCCGGGCTGAGTAGCACGGACCGCGACCCGACGACGCCCCGTCGTCGCCGGAAGCTGCAATCATAAATTGCGTCGGCGATTGCCCATCGCTTCATATACAGCGAATCTGCAGCAAACCTTCGCCTTTGGGTTGAAGTCATCGGAGTTGGAGGCGGCACAGCGGGTTGTCATTGCGAGGAGCCGGCAAGACGACGAAGCAATCCCGGGCCAGCGGAAATCGGGGCCTCACCAGATTGCTTCGCTGCGCTCGCAATGACACCACGCTTGCGCGTCGCGGCAGCGCTTATGGACATAGCCCGCCACACATCGGTACCTCCATGGTCCACCCGGCGGCCCGCTAAGACCCGCCGTGGATCCGACAGTATGCAATGCCAAGGAGGCAATTTTAGGGTCGTCATCGTCGCAACATAGCCGCCGCTTCTTCCCGAACCGGTCCACCGTTTTCGGGTCAAAACGGACCGCTCAGCTGTGCAAGGAGAGCAGTTCGTCGAGCGTGGCAGCGAGGCGGGCGAGATCGGCTTCCTTTGACAACCGGTGGTCGCCTTCCTTGATGAGGCTGACGACGACGTCTCGGCTCGCGAGGCGCTCGGCGAGACGAAGGCTCGTCCGCCAGGGAACGGCGTCGTCGAGCATGCCGTGCAGCAGCCGCACCGGGCATGGAAGCGGGATCTCTTCGCGCATTACCAGGTGCCGGCGGCCGTCTTCGAACAGCCCAAGCGCGTAGGCATAGCCGCCCGGGTCATATTCGGAAGGCAGCGTGACGCTCCCGGTCCGGCAGCACTCTTGCTGCTGTTTCGCATCGAGCCGCGGCCACACCAGCTCCTCGGTGAAATCAGGCGCCGCGGCAACGCCGACGAGCCCGTGGATACGCGCGGATCGCGCGAGCGCCGCGAGCAGCATCACCCAGCCCCCCATGCTCGAACCGACGATGATTTGCGGACCTTCGGTGAGCGCATCGAGAACCGCTACCGCATCATCCGCCCAGCGGCCGATGGTCCCCAGAGCGATGTCGCCGCTCGATCCGCCGTGTCCGAAATAATCGAAGCGCACGAAGGCGCGTCCGCGGCTGCGGCAATACCCCTCGAGAAACAAGGCCTTGGTTCCGGTCATATCCGAGCGGAAGCCGGCGCAAAACAAAACCCCGGGAGGCCCACCAGCGAGCCGCCGGTAGGCAATTGTCGCACCATCGTGACGTGTTAGTATGCCGGGCGAACTCATTGGAGGCTCAGCAGAATACGGAATGGGCGTTGACGGTAACACCGGGCTCGCTCCGGCGAAAGGCCGCCCCCCGGCAGTGCTCCAGATCGTCCCTCGCCTCGGCTCGGGCGGCGCCGAACGCGGTACCGTCGATATCGCCGGCGCGCTCGTCGATGCCGGATGGACTTCGTACGTCGCCTCCGCCGGCGGGCCGCTGGAGCGCGACGTGGCACGAGCCGGCAGCACGCACCTGACCCTCCCGCTCGCCTCGAAAAACCCGTTGCAGCTGCGCCGCAACGCGGCAGCTCTGGCGCGCCTGATCCGTCGTTTCGGCATCGACATCGTCCATGCCCGCAGCCGCGCCCCGGCCTGGAGCGCATGGTCGGCGGCAAATGCCACCGGGCGACATTTCGTGACGACCTTTCACAACGCCTATGGCTCCGGCGGCGCCCTCAAGCGCTGGTATAATTCCGTGATGGCGCGCGGCGAGCGGGTCATCGCGATTTCGCAGTTCGTCGCCGATCACGCCGCACAAGCTTACGGGATCGGCCCGGACCGTTTGCGCACGATCCCGCGCGGGGTCGATCTTGACATCTTTGATCCCGATCGAGTGGGGGCCCAGAGGATTGTCAGCCTCGCTCGCCAGTGGCGGTTGCCCGATGGTGCGCCGGTCGTGATGCTTCCCGCCCGGCTGACCCGCTGGAAGGGCGGTCTCGATTTGATTTCCGCGATTGCCGCACTCGGCCGGCCCGATGTCTGCTGCCTCTTCGTCGGCCCCGAGCAACGGCGCAGGTTTCGTCGAGAGCTCGAAGCGGCGATCGAACGGAATGGACTTACCGGGCTCTTTCGCATTGCCGAGGAGTGCCGCGACATGCCGGCCGCATATATGCTGGCCGATGTCGTCGTTTCCGCCTCGAGCGACCCCGAGGGGTTCGGCCGGGTTGTCATCGAGGCCCAGGCGATGGGGCGACTGGTCGTCGCCACCGATCATGGCGGAGCTCGCGAGACGATCGAGCCGGGGATTAGCGGTTGGCTCGTACCACCGCGCAACCCCGCGCGCCTCGCCGCGGCGATCGGTGAGGCTCTGTCTCTGGGAGAGAGCGAGCGGGCGGCATTTTCCCGACGCGCGATCGCGCAC
>DATNKF010000289.1:0-2205 GCA_035603555.1 Allostellaceae bacterium | reverse complement strand
GTCATGGCACCGGCCGAACATCGGGAGCCGTATGAATCGAGAGGTTCACGTACGTGTCTGGGAGCGCGCGGAGGTGAAATTCCTCCGCGCGACTCGACAAAACCGGCGTTACCGCATTCCAACATGGGAGTCTGCTCTGACCTCCAACAGCGGACGTTGAGCATCGGTTTCAGCGTAGCTCCTTAGTGCCATAAGCGGCCGTGAGCAATCGCAGCAAACGGCGTGATTATTCGATGACCTCGTCGACGCGCGCGAGCACGGTCGCCGGTATGTCTAGGCCGAGGGTCTTGACAGTCTTGAGGTTGATGACCGTCTCGTATCTGGTCGGCGCCTGCACCGGCAGGTCGGCGGGTTTCTCGCCCTTGAATATTCGATCGACATAGTTGGCGGCGAGGCGGAACTGGTCGATCAAGTCAGGCGCGTAGGAAATGAGGCCCCCTGCTGCGACGAAGGCGCGTGCGGAGTAGACCGCGGGAAGTTTGTGCCGGGCCGCCAGCGTGGCGATCAGTTCGCGTTGAACGTTCGCCATTGCGCTTCCGGTCACGATCAGGCCGCCATTCGAGCCGCTCGCGAACGCCCCGACGGCGTGCTCGATTTCGCCGGCATCGCGCACGTCGACCGGGGTCACCGTCACCCCCAACGACGGCGCCACGATCTGGACAGCGCCGAATTGCCCGATCCCGGAGGCGACCGCCGGATCGCGGAGGACCGCCACCCGCGTCACGCGCGGCGCGATCTCTTTGAGCAGCTCCAGCCATTTTCCACTCATGCCGTATTCGTAGATCGTGAACCCGGTCGCGTTGCGCCCGGTCGCGCCAGGCTCACGACGAAACCGGCGCCGACCGGATCGATGACACTCACGAACACGATCGGCACGGTGCGGGTCGCTTGCAGCAGCGGCGCCACGGTTGCGGTGCCGGTACCAGCCAAGATGACGTCCGGCGCCAGCGCGACCAATTCCGCCGCGTGCCTGCGAACGTCGTCGGCCGTTGCCCAGCGGGTGTTGATTTGCAGGTTGCGGCCATCGCTCCAGCCCAACTGTTTCAGGGCCTGTGTAAACGCCGCGACGCGGGCTTGTCCTTCCGCATCATCGGCGGTCCAATACATCAGCACGCCGACGCGCCGCGTACGCTCGCCTTGCTGCGCCCGCGCCGTGAACGGCCATGCTACAGGCGCGCCGCCGATGAGCGTGATGAACTCGCGTCTCTTCAATCGATCGAATTGCATCCATTGCCTCTCCGAGGCAGCATATCGCATTGGTGAGGGTCACGTCAGTGCCTCGCTGCACTGCGAGATTTTGACCCGGCTAACGTCCGAGTTGGGTCAAAACCCGAATTTACCGCGCCGCAACAGCAACGGCCGCTTCCCCTCAACCAGCAGACATCCGAGCGGCCAGATCTGCGCTGGTTCTGCGCCATCACGGTGCTATCGAGCTGGCAGAAGTGCCGCGCCGACTCGACTCCATCCGCACAGCGCTCTACCTAGCCTGCCGCCATGTCGTTGCGTCCGCGTGCCCTGCCGGCGGGCTTTGTCGCGCCGTGCCTCCCCACAACCGCCCCGCAGCCGCCTTCCGGCGAGCCGTGGCTGCAACGAGATCAAGCACGACGGCTTCCGGGTCATCGCACGGAAGAATGGCCAACGGGTGAAGCTCTACAGCCGTCCTGGCAACGATCTAACGCCGCGCTTCCCCCAGATCGTCGGGGCGCTGGCGCGGCTGCGGCCCCGATGCTGCATCATCGACGGCGAGGCTGTCGCCTGCGGTGAAGAGGGTGTCGCCTGTTTTGAACTGATCCGGCGATAGGACAGCGACCAAAGCGTGTTCATGTGGGCGCCTTTGACTTGGTCGAGCTTAAGACAACCCAGAGGACGATCCTACCATTCGGCTGCGTCGGCGCTGGATTAGCGAAAATAGCAAAGCCAACAGGATCGAAACTATGAAAGGTCCTGCGGAATCTGGAGAAATTTGTTCGGTGGAAGTCGAAAAAATAGCGAAGAAAATAGCGAAGAATAAGCGTTGCTATGCCAACACCTTACGACCCGCTCAAGGATGCTGTTGAAAGGCGATGAGGGGGGGTGCAAAATTTGGAGGGGGTAGCGTTACGAGTAACAGGGACAGTTCCCTTACCACTCGGCGATCCATCCACTCAGCGATCCATGAACCGGGTCGTCGCCCAACAAGAACTCGAGCGGCAAAATTTCCGGGTT
>DATNKF010000288.1:0-5288 GCA_035603555.1 Allostellaceae bacterium | reverse complement strand
AGCTCGTCTTGATCGGTGACTTTCTGTCACCGCTCGACGCAGTCAATGCGGCGATCACCCGCTTTGCCGCCGCCGGGCTCAAGGGCCACATATTGCAGATCAGCGATCCCGCAGAGGAAGACCTGCCCTTCGATGGACGCGTCCGCTTCGAGGGGGCCGAGGAGCCACAGGAGGTGGTCGTCAGCCGTGTCGAGACCATCCGCGAGGCTTACTCCTGCCGGTTTCGGCGCCATCGAGAGGGTCTTGCCGCGATTGCCGGGACAGTCGGCTGGAGCTTCGGCTCCCATCGTACCGATCGCCCGCCGCACCTCGCTTTGCTGGCACTCTACGGCACGCTATCGGCGGACCGCCGGCGGTGAACATGCTTGCCCGTCGGATCTTCCCACCAAAGACGCGCTGACCCGTGCTGGCGCTCGGCTCCCTCGCTGTTGCTTCACCCTGGCTGCTCGTTGCATTGGCGGCGCTGCCGATCATCTGGTGGCTGTTGCGGGTGACGCCGCCTGCGCCGCGCCGCATCGTCTTCCCGGCGATCCGGCTGCTGCTCGGGCTCGTCCCCCGGGACGAGACGCCTGCACGCACCCCGCTATGGCTGATCCTTCTGCGCATGACGCTCGCCGCTCTGGTGATTTTCGCGCTCGCCCGCCCTTTGCTCAATCCCCAGGCGCGGCTTGCCGCGACAGGACCGGTCATCTTCATTGTCGATGACGGCTGGGCAGCGGCGCATGACTGGCCGCTTCGCCAGGCGGCGACTGCGGAGTTCTTGGCCGAGGCTGAGCGCGAGGAGCGGCAGGTCGTTCTCGTCACGACCGCCCCGCTCCCTACAAACGAACCGCTTGCCCCGCTGGCGGCAGTCCGTGCCGCTGACGCGCGCGCGGCAATCCAAGCGTTGCAGCCCAAACCGTGGCCGGTCGACCGCAGGGCCGCGCTGGCGCGGCTTACAGCGCTGTCTATGCCCGATGCGAATTCGGCAGTATGGCTCAGCGACGGCATTGCGGACAGCGACAGCGAGGCGCTCGCTGCCTTTCTCGCCGAGCGGGGCACCTTGCGCTATCTCGCAGCAGAGCCGGGCCAGGCGCCGCTCCTGCTCGGGGCCGGCGACGTGCAAGCGAACGATCTGGGGGTAGTGGTGCGCTCACTGCCGGGACCGGCGCCGCGCCACTATCAGGTGCGTGCCAGCGGCGAGGACGGTCGCCTACTCGCTCGCCAAACAGTGACCATCGAGCCCGGCGCCAAAGCTGTTGGAGCGCGGCTGGCGATGCCGAGCGAACTCAGAAACCGGACGGCTCGCATTGAAATCGAAGGCGACCAATCTGCTGGCTCGGTGCTTCTTGTCGACGAGCGCTGGCGCCGCCGCCCGGTCGGCATCGCCGCTGCGGCGAATACCGGCGGGCAGCCGCTTCTCAATGAGAACTACTACCTCGAGCGGGCGTTGGGTCCATTCGCAGAGATCCGCCGCGGGCGCGCCACCGATCTCCTCAAGCGGCAGCTCGCCATCTTGATATTTTCGGATACCGGTCCGGATTCGCCAACCGAGGAAGCAGCTGTCCTCAAATGGATCGAAGCCGGCGGGGTGTTGCTGCGGTTTGCAGGACCCCACCTCGCCGAACAAGGAGACCAGCTCCTACCGGTGCGGCTGCGCCGCGGCGGCCGCACGATCGGCGGTGCACTTTCCTGGGAGCAGCCGGCAAGACTTGCACCTTTCACGGCGGACAGCCCGTTCGCCGGGCTGGTGGTGCCGGCGGACGTGACTGTTTCGCGTCAGGTGTTGGCCGAGCCGGATTTGGACCTCGCGACGAAGACTTGGGCGCGCTTGGCCGACGGCACGCCGCTCGTCACCGCCGACAGGCGTGGACAAGGCTTAATCGTGCTCGTCCACACGACGGCGAACGCCGATTGGTCCAACCTCGCCCTCTCCGGACTATTCGTCGAGATGCTGAGGCGGACAGTGGCGATGAGCCAAGGGGTGACGGAGGCGGGCGAAGAGACATTGCCGCCACTCGAGACACTCGATGGGTTCGGTCGGCTCCAGCGCGCGCCGTCGACCGTCCGCCCGATCTCAGGAAAGGAAGTGGGGTCCGCCATGGTCTCCCCAAAGCATCCACCCGGATTCTATGGGACGGCGGACACGAAGCGCGCGCTCAACCTCTCCGCAGCGATCGAGGACCTAAAGCCGGTGGAAAGCTTGCCTGCCGATACTGTGCGCGAGACCTTGACGAGCGGCCGTGAGATCGATCTGCGACCACTGCTGCTGACGGTGGCGTTGCTTCTCGCCCTTGCAGATTTGGTGATCGCCTACGCTTTGCGTGGGTTTTTGCGACGCCGCCCCGCGCGATTCGCCGCGCTCTTTCTGATTGCCGCCCTCGGCGGCGCCGGTGCGGCGCGCGCCGACGACGCCTTTGTCTTGCAGGCGACCTCGGAGTTGCGCCTGGCCTACGTGCGGACCGGCAATGACCAGGTCGACGCGGTCAGCCGTGCCGGGCTGATCGGTCTGACCGGTACTTTGAGCCGGCGTACGGCGGTTGAGACTGCCGAGCCGCTCGCCGTCACCATCGAGAGAGACGAACTTATCTTCTTCCCGCTGCTATATTGGCCGGTGATTGCCGAGCAGACCCCGCCCTCGGCGGCCGCGCTCGAACGAATCAATCGCTACCTCGACACCGGGGGGACGGTTTTCTTCGATACTCGCGACGGCGACGACCAGACCCCTGGCTCTTTTGGTGGCGCGGCGCAGTCGGCGCAACGCCTGCGCCGACTGACCAGCGGCATCAAGATGCCGTCGCTCGTCCCGCTGCCCGCCGACCACGTGCTGACCAAATCATTTTACCTGATGCACGAATTTCCCGGCCGATGGAGCGTGGGCACCGTGTGGGTCCAACCGGTCGAAGATCGTGTCAATGACGGGGTATCGAGTGTGATCGTCGGGGCCAACGACTGGGCAGGCGCCTGGGCGGTCGACGGGCAAGGCCGTCCGGCGTTCGCCGTCGTCCCCGGCGGCGAGCGGCAACGCGAAATGGCGATGCGGTTTGGCGTCAACCTCGTCATGTACGTACTGACCGGGAACTACAAGTCGGACCAAGTGCACGTCCCGGCGATCCTGGAGCGCCTCGGGCAATGAGCAGCAGCGGCTTTACGCTCGCTACGGCGCCGCTGTTGCCGTGGGAGTATATCGCCCTGCTCGGCACCGCCTGTGCTCTGGTTCTCGGGTTTGGGATTCTGCGTCGCGCTCGTGGGTTACCGTGGCGGGCGGTCGCCTTGGCAATACTACTGTTCGCCTTGGTTAATCCTTCGATAATAGAAGAGCAGCGCTCGCCACAGCGCGACATTGCTATTATCGTCGTGGACGAGTCGGCAAGCCAGCGCGTTGGCGATCGCCAACGCGCCACCGAGGCAGCGCTGGCGGCGCTGAAGGACCAGCTCTCCCGCGAGCGCGACCTCGACCTCCGCGTCATCCGCGCCGGAAAGCCGCAGCCCGGGGCCGGTAGCGACGGCACGAGACTGTTCACTGCACTCGATCGCGCGATGTCGGATGTGCCGCGCCAGCGCCTCGCCGGGGTTGTGAT
This sequence comes from Allostellaceae bacterium, assembly GCA_035603555.1. Classification (GTDB taxonomy): domain Bacteria; phylum Pseudomonadota; class Alphaproteobacteria; order ATCC43930; family CGMCC-115725; genus AP-15. The sequence goes on along the minus strand of DATNKF010000288.1, from coordinate 1,728 downwards.
GATCACCGACGGACAGGTGCACGACACGCCCGGCGGTGAGGTAAGCGCAGCCGCAGAAGCGATCGGCGCGCCGCTCCACGCCGTGCTTTCCGGACGGCCCGACGAGGGTGACCGACGACTGGTCATCAACCAGGCTCCGAGCTTCGGCCTCGTTGGCAAGGAGCTGAAGCTTACAATCCGCGTCGAGGATTTGCCCGAGAGATCCCCCAAGAAGCCGGAAGGGGCTTCGAGCCAAGCGAAGGTCACATGGCGCAAGGACGGCGGCGCCCCACATCAAGTCGCCGTACCGATCGATCGAAATGTCCCGCTGCCGGTCGCAATCGATCATGGCGGGCCCAACGTAATCGAAATCGAGGTCGAGCCTGGGCCGCAAGAGCTGACCCTCGACAACAATCGCGCGGTTGTCGTCGTGAATGGCGTGCGTGATCGGTTGAGGGTGTTGCTTGTTTCTGGCGAACCGCATGCCGGAGAGCGCGTCTGGCGCAACATCCTCAAATCCGATCCATCGGTCGATCTCGTTCATTTCACGATCCTGCGGCCGCCCGAAAAGCAAGACGGCACGCCGATCCGCGAATTGTCGCTGATTGCGTTTCCGATCCGTGAGTTGTTCGATGTAAAGCTCGACGAGTTCGATTTGATCATATTCGACCGGTACAGCCGACGAGGGGTGATCCCACAGGCCTATCTCGAGAATGTCGCGCGCTATGTCCGCAACGGGGGGGCTTTTCTGGAAGCTGTCGGTCCGAGCTTTGGCACGCCGCTGAGCCTTGCCCGCACTCCTCTCGGAGCAATATTGCCGACCGAGCCCACCGGAGACGTCGTTGAAGAAGGCTTCAAGGCGCGGGTCACGGACCTCGGCCGCCGGCATCCGGTAACCGAGGGGTTGCCCGGGGCGGGTGCAGCGGATGGCGAACCGAGCTGGGGACGCTGGTTTCGCCAGGTCGAGGCGCGGGTCCATCACGGCACAACAATCATGAGCGGCGACCACGGCGGCCCGCTTCTCGTTCTCGACCGCGTCGGGAAGGGGCGGGTGGCGCAGCTGCTCTCCGACCAGATGTGGTTCTGGGCGCGCGGTTTCGAAGGCGGTGGTCCGCAAGCGGAGCTATTGCGACGCCTTGCCTATTGGTTGATGAAGGAACCTGATCTGGAAGAAAATGATCTGCGCGCTGTGGTCGAAGGCGACCGCTTGGTCGTCACCCGGCAGTCGCTCGAACCCGATGACCGCCCGGTCGAGGTGACGGCGCCGGATGGATCCAAGCGGAGCCTGACTTTGTCGCCGGAGAGCGGCGGCCGCAGCACCGGCAGCTTGCCGATCAGCGAAATGGGGCTCTACCGCGTGACCGACGGCAGCCGCACGGCTCTCGCCGCGGCCGGTCCGCTCAACCCTGTCGAGTTCGCCGATGTCCGCAGCACGCCGGATAAGCTGGCTCCGATTGTCGCCGCGACCGGCGGCGGTGTCTTCTGGGTGGGTGCCGGGACGATCCCTGATATCCGCCGGGTTTCGCCCGGTCGGGTGGCGTCCGGACGAAACTGGATGGGATTTCGCGCCAACGGCGACTACACCGTTAGCGGCTTCAGCGAGACGCCGTTGCTGCCGGGTGTCGCCGCACTGCTGCTGATCGTTGGCGGCTTGCTCGCGGCATGGCGCCGCGAGGGTAGCTGACCCTCGATCGCATTCTTCGTGCTCAGAAGATTTTTCACCCCGCTGCACCCGGATGGCGTCAAATT
>DATNKF010000287.1:0-5114 GCA_035603555.1 Allostellaceae bacterium | reverse complement strand
TTTGCGGTGATCTTTGTCGGGATGGCCGTCAAGTCGGTACCGCAGGGATATGAATGGACCGTCGAGCGATTCGGTCGCTATATCCGCACGCTGGAACCAGGCTTGGGTCTGATCATCCCGATCGTCGATCGGGTCGGGGCGCGGCTAAACATGATGGAGACTGTCCTCGAAGTCCCACAACAAACCGTCATCACGCGCGACAACGCTGTTGTCACCGTCGACGCCATCGTCTTCTACCAAGTCCTCGACGCCGCCAAGGCCGCCTACGAGGTGGGCAATCTGCAGCTCGCGATATTGAATCTTGTAACCACCAACATTCGCACCGTGATGGGGTCGATGACCCTAGACGAACTTCTCTCTGAGCGCGATCGCATCAACACTCAGCTGCTTGCTGTCGTCGATGCCGCTACCACCGCCTGGGGGGTCAAGGTGCAGCGGGTCGAGATCAAGGACATAGCACCACCGCCGGAACTGGTTGCGGCGATGGCGCGGCAAATGAAGGCCGAACGTGAAAGGCGCGCCAACGTGCTCGAGGCCGACGGGTTCAAGCAGGCGGCGGTGCTGAAGGCCGAGGGCGAGAAGGCGGCGGTGATCCTCGCCGCCGAGGGCCGGCGCGAAGCCGCCTTTCGCGAGGCTGAGGCGCGCGAGCGGCAGGCCGAGGCCGAGGCCAAGGCGACGACCTTCGTCTCCGATGCGATCGGCCGCGGCAATATCCAGGCGATCAACTACTTTGTCGCGCAACGTTACATCGATGCGATCGGCAAGCTCGCCGGGACCCCGAACCAGAAGGTCATCCTTATGCCGCTCGAGACCACAGCAATGATCGGCTCGCTCGCGGGAATAGCCGAAGTTGCGCGTGAGAGCTTCGCCACCCCACGCGCCGTGCCAAACGCCGCTGTAACCGGACCGCCGGCTGGCTCATCCAACGATTGAGGCAAGCACCTTCAGCGGTATGGGAGCGCACGAGTGATCGTATTCTGGCACTGGCTTGTTGTGGCGGCGGCGTTTGCGGTGATCGAGGTCGCCGTGCCGGCGATGGTCTGCATCTGGTTCGCCGTCGCCGCGCTCGGCACGGCTGCGATCGCTTGGCTCGCTCCCGATCTCGCCTGGGAGCATCAGGCGTTGATCTTTGCAGCGCTCGCTATCGCCAGCGTCGCGATTGGCCGGATGGTCTTCGCCCGCATCCACATGCGATCGAACGAGGCTCATCTCAATCGCCGCGCGGAGGTCTACATCGGCCGGACGTTCACACTGGAGCGCCCGATCGTCGACGGCCGCGGGCGGCTCAGAGTCGACGACACGATGTGGCTCGTTGAGGGACCCGATCTTCCGGCCGGGACGCGCGTGCAAGTCACCAGCGTCAACAACACCTTGCTGCGCGTCGCTCAGCTCTGATCTTTCTTGTGCATTGCACAAGGTCACTTGTGATATGCACGCAGATAGCCTATTTTCGCATTGTGCGCCGCAATAGGCGGTCGCGACTTGACGCAAGCGGAGATCAGAGTAATGGAATCGAAGGGAAGGCGCGCCGGGCGGGCGGCCGCGCCGGGCGCAATCCCGGCCGAGGCCGTGAATTCAACCGCGACCCCGCCGGGCGCGGGAAATTCGGTCGAAGGCCCAGCCGAAGAATTCATCCCAGCCGAAGCCCCGGTGGAGGTTGCGGCGCCGGTGGTAACCGTGGCGGCTCCGCCGAGTGTTGACAAGCTGGCCGCGGCAGCGAAGAACGCGTCAGGCGAGGAAGTCGCCGATTTCGGTCGAGAAGTCTTTGCCGCGCTCGTCCAATCACAGGCCGCCGTGGCTCGCGGGTTGGAAGCCATGAGCGCCGAGGTGACGGGACTGGCGATTTCGGGGATCGACGCCGCGACGCGGACGGCAACCGACATGCTGGGAGTGAAGACGCTGTCGGATGCGATCGAAGTCAATGCCGGGTTCACGCGCAGCAGCTTCGACGCGCTGATCGGCGGGTCGGCCAAACTGTCCGAGCTTGGTATGAAGCTGGCGACAGAAGCGTCGCAGCCGATCCTGACTCAACTCGGCAAAAGTTGGATCAAGGCGGCACGCCTCGCCTTTTGAGCTACTCGACCTTGGCCAGGAATGCGTGGATCTGCTGGTCGATAAAGTCGCCTTCCGGTGTCTCCGGGGCGGCGCGGCCGGCGCGATGGCCAAGGTCGGTTGGAATCTCGGCATAGGTCGGGTGCTTGACGCCGTCGCGGATGCGGCGGGCGCCATCGAGCCCAAGCAGCCGGTCGCTCACGCTCGGTAGGATCAGCGCCGGGGCCGCGACTTGCGACAATGCGAGGGTCATGTCGCCGGCGAACGGCGCGGCGACGTCGTGCGCGCGGCTCGCGGCGTAACGTAAAACAAGCGAGTTTGCGTCCCAGCTTCCATAGGAGCGTGCGCTCTCCTCGAGTTCTCTCGCCAGCCGCGACGGCGGCAACCGGTCGAGATAAGCGGCCGACACCACCCAGGGATAGTGGACCATCCCCGCGAGCCGCAGCCCCTCGACCGGGTTGTGCGTGTAGCGGCCCCCCGCCCATTCGGGATCGAGCGCGATAGCAGCGGTCGTCAGATCGATGGCCAGCTGAAAGTTCGGCCCAGCCTTGGGGCTCGGGAGCAAGAGGATCAGGCTGCGGACTATCTCGGGGTGGTGGATGCCCCACTCGAGGCCGACGAAGGACCCCATCCCGCTGCCGACAACCGCCCGCAGGGTCGCAAGTTCCAGCCCGCGACTGACCAGAGCATGTTGTGCCGCCATCATGTCGCGGATCGTGTAACGTGGGAAGTCCTGCCCCAGTCCGTCTTTCGGGGAAGACGACCCGCCGCCGCCGATGGCATCGACCGTGATCACGAAATATTTGTCGGTATCAAAAGTTTTGCCGGGCCCGATCGCGGGATCGAAGAAGTGTCGATCGCTGCTTGCCCCGTGCAGCAGCAGGATGGCGTTGTCGCGGCCGCCATCGAGTTTGCCTTGCGTTTCGTAGGCGACCCGCAGTTCGGGAAGCACCGATCCGTCTTCGAACTCAAAATCGTATGTCAAGAAGGTCTGGGTCTCGGCGCGCGCGCCGACCGCGGCGCAAAGCGCCAGCACAAGGACCAGCAGCGTCTTCATTCCCTTTCCTCCCACGACGGAACTGAAGGTTAACAATTCCGTTCGACATCGGCACCAACGTGAAGCTAAGCTACCCCGCCAAGATGGAGGAGCGGCGCCATGCGTATGCTTCGGTCGGCCGATGTTTACCGGATCATGCCCCATTCAGGACGGGCGCACACCATCCTCGCCCTTTTGTTGTGGGGCGGCGTCACGATATTCATCTTCGGCATCATCGTCGATGTGATCCGCTGAGATCAGTTTGCTGTCGGCCGGAACCACTGATCGAGGCGCTCGAACAGCATATCGGTGAGAATCGCAAACAGCGCGACGAGGACGGCGCCTTCGAGAACGAAAGGAATCTTGTTGGCGACGAGCCCGTCGAAGATCGGCGTGCCGAGCGTCAATGCGCCGACGGTCGAACCGATCGTGGCTGTGCCGATGGCGATCGTCACCGAGACCCGAATCCCGGCTAGGATGACGGGTGCGGCGAGCGGCAGTTCGACATCTCGCAGCCGTTGCCAAGCCGATAGCCCCATTCCTTCGGCCGCTTCGCGCACCCCGCTCGCGACACCTTCCAGACCGGCAACAGCATTTTCGATGATTGGCAAGAGGCCATAAAGGAACAGGGCAATTATCGTCGGCCGCGCTCCGAAACCAACCATCGGCACGGTGATTGCCAGCACGGCTGCCGGGGGAAAGGTCTGGCCTATTGTCGCGAGCGCGTTGACCATCGCACGGAAGTCGCGCCCGGCCGGTCGCGTAACAAAGATCGCGAGTGCCACGCCAACGAGGCTCGCGGCGAGGCTGGCGGCTGCCACCAGACCGAGCTGCGACAGAAACAGCGTTAGAAAGCTGTCGCGGTTGTAGACAACCGGCTCGACGCCGGGAAACGCCGGTTGCAGCAGCGGCTGCAATGCGTCCATGCGCAGCATCAGCGCGGCGAAGAAAAGTCCGACCCAAAGGACCGGACTGGTGAGCAACCGCCTGCCGCGCATCACCGCACGAGATCGGCGAGTGCAATGATCCCGAGGTGGCGCCCCTCGTCATCGCAGACCGGCAAGCGGTCGGCACGGCGCGCCGTCATCGCCGAAAGCGCCTCGCTCAGCGAGGCGTCGAGCGAAATGGGTTCGCCCTCGGCGGGCTCGCCGCCGCGCAGGCGGTCGGAGACCTTGCGCACCGACAAGAGCTTGAGCCCGAGACCTTGCCGCCCGACGAACTCGCGCACGAAGTCGTTGGCCGGCTGCTCGAGGATCTCGAGCGGCGTGCCGAGTTGCCCGATGCGGCCGCTGTCCATGATCGCGATCACGGTCGCCAGGCGCAGCGCCTCCTCAATGTCGTGGGTCACGAAAACGATCGTCTTCCCCGTCGCCCGGTGAATGCGGGCCAGCTCGGCTTGCAGGGCGTCGCGCGTGATCGGGTCGACAGCAGCGAATGGTTCGTCCATCAGCAGGAGTTCGGGATCAGCGGCCAGGGCGCGGGCCACGCCGACGCGCTGCTGCTCGCCGCCGGACAGCTGGTGCGGGAATTTGCTGCGATAGATCGCAGGATCGAGCCGAAACAGTTCGAGCAGCTCGGTGACCCGATCACGCACCCGCGCCTGCCGCCAATTCAGCAGCCGCGGCACGGTAGCGATGTTGTCCTCGACGGTCCAATGCGGGAAGAGCCCGATCGACTGGATCGCGTAGCCGATGCGGCGCCGCAGCACCTGAGCCGGGATTTGTGTAACGTCCTCGCCCCCGACCCGGATCACCCCGGAATCGATCGGGATCAGCCGATTTATCATTCTGAGTGTGGTCGATTTGCCGCAGCCCGAGGAGCCGAGCAGAACGCAAAACGCGCCCCCGCCGACGGACAGCGACAATCGGTCGACCACCGGGCGGCCGCCGTAGGATTTGGTGACCTCGTCGATTTCAATCATTGCGCAAGCTGGCGGCGCAGCACCGCGGAAAGGGTCTGCAGAATGAAATCGGCGGCCAGCGCCAGAAAGATGGCCGGCAACGCGCCGAGCAGAACGAGATCGACG
>DATNKF010000286.1:0-7689 GCA_035603555.1 Allostellaceae bacterium | reverse complement strand
GGCGTGGCGGATGATCTCCTCGAGGATCCAGATCCGCGAGCGGTAGCCGATGACGTGCGGGTGCATGGTGAGCTGGAAAATGCCGCCCTCGTCATAGGCGGCGTCGAACTCGCGTCGGAAGATATCCAGCACGTCGGCCGGCGGCGTGTAGGGCCGCAGCGCCGAAAACCGGTTCATCATGAAATACACGGCATCATCGCGCACCCATTCGACCGGCAGCTCGACGACCCCTGTCGGCTCGCCGTCGAGCAGCAGCTCGTAACAATCCTCGTCCGACATCAGCGAGGAATCGTAGAGGAGCCCCATCTCCTTCTCGATTTCCAGGGTGTGTTGGCTGAAGTCCCAGGAGGGAGTGCGCAAACCGACTGGCCGGACCCCCCCGACCTGCTCCAGAGTGTCCGCCGAACGCCTCATCAGGTCACGTTCGGCTTCCTGCGGCAGGATCGAATTGAGCTCGTGGATCCAGCCGTGGATGCCGATTTCATGGCCTTCGGCCACAACCCGACGCTGCTCATCGGGGTGGAGGAGTGCCGTCACCGCCGGCACGTAGAACGAGCCCTTGACGCCGTATTTGGCGAGCAGGTCGAGGATCCGCGGAACCCCGACCCGGTTGCCGAACTGGCCCCAGGCGAGGCGGCCGATCGACTTGCCGCCATCGCGCAAATCGCTGGTCTCATGGTCGGAGTCGAACGACAGCGCCACCGCGCAACGCGCACCTCCGGGCCACTCGGCCGGCCGCAGCCGCCGACCGGCGCGGACACGATTGACGATCTTGCGCCACTGTTCCTCGGGCCACTGCCACGGTTCGAGGTCCACCTGGGGAACGCTCATGCAATCGTCCTCTTCGTCAATGCGCTGATCGGCGAAGAGCCTGCGGGAAGAGCGAAACAAATGGTCGGAGCGGTGAGATTCGAACTCACGACCCTCAGCACCCCATGCTGATGCGCTACCAGGCTGCGCTACGCTCCGACTGGGCGGCCCTGCCGATAGGGCCAATCATAGTCGGCCGCCCCGCGCCGTGCAACCGACCGCGCAATTCATCTTTTGGTTAGCCTGTCGAGTAAGGCACGGATTTCCAGGAGTTCACGCCGAACCTCCTCCAAGGCGGTTTGCAGAGCCTGCCTTGTGGGCGCAGGAGGGCTCGGCGGGGCGGCGGTGGGTTCGAGCCGAAACAACGTCGGCGGCAGGTCCACCGCGGGTTCTTCTCGCCGCTCGCGCTCGCGCAGCAGCTTTTGAACCCCTCGTATCGTGTACCCCTCCTGGTAGAGAAATTGCCGTATCCGCCGCAGCAGGTCGACATCTTCGGGCCGATAGTAACGGCGGCCTCCCCCGCGCTTGAGCGGCTTGATTTCTGGAAACTTGGATTCCCAGAACCGCAGCACATGGGCCGGAAGGTTGAGTTCCTCCGAGACTTCTCCGGTGGTACGAAAGGCAGCGCCCGATTTACCGGTGCGCCGAGGGGCGGCCGCCGTGTTCGCCCGCGTCACCTCACCCCGATGGCGCCTTGGCCGCCAGCGCGGAAGCGACGGAGGCCTTGCCGTCACTCGTGTCGGCGAGCCCCTGATTGATCTGGTCCTTGAGCGCATGCGAGGCACGGAAGACGAGAACCCGTCTCGGACTGATGGGCACTTCCTGACCGGTCTTGGGGTTACGGCCAATGCGCTGGCCCTTCTGCCGGACCGCAAAGCTTCCGAATGATGAAATCTTGACCATTTCGCCGCGTTCGAGCGCGCCGGCGATCTCGGCGATCACCGATTCGACAAGTTCTGCCGACTCGTTGCGGGACAAGCCGACCTCTTGATAGACCGCTTCACTGAGACGAGCGCGAGTAACCGTTTCTCCGGCCATGAGGCCCCTCCCCTTTTCATTAAGGGAAGGTTAACCCACTGGAAAAATTCCGTCAAATTCCTAAGCGGAGGCTCACTGCGCCGACGGAGCGTAAACAAAAGCGGCGCGCTACCAGCGGACCAGGCTCGCTCCCCAGCTCAGGCCCCCGCCGAGGGCCTCCATCAGAACGAGGTGTCCCGGCTTGATCCGCCCGTCTGCAACCGCCGTCTCGAGGGCGAGCGGGATCGAGGCGGCGGAGGTGTTGGCGTGATGTTCGATCGTCACGACGATCTTGTCTTCCGGCAGGCCGAGTTTTCGCCCCATCCCATCGATGATCCGGCTGTTGGCTTGGTGCGGAACAAGCCAATCGACATCCGCGGCAGTGAGACCGTTAGCCGTCAGCGCCTCGTCAACCACCGCACTCAGACGATGGACCGCCTGACGGAAGACCTCGCGTCCCTCCATACGAAGGAACCCAGTGCCTCGGGTCGAGGACGGGCCGCCGTCGACATAGAGGATGTCGTATTGGCGACCATCCGAATGCAGGTGATTGGACAGAATATAGCGGCCACCGGACTCTGCAGCCGGGATCGCCCGCAACACCACGGCACCGGCGCCGTCGCCGAAGAGGACGCAGGTGCTGCGGTCCTCCCAATCGAGGATGCGAGAGAAGGTCTCCGCTCCGACGACGAGAGCGGTTCGCGCCTGGCCGAGGCGAACGGCGTTGTCGGCGACCGAGAGCGCGAATATGAACCCCGCACAGACCGCCTGCACATCAAAGGCCGCCCCGTGCCTCATTCCGAGGCGGGCTTGCACCTTTGCCGCTGTGGCGGGAAACGTGTTGTCCGGGGTCGCGGTGGCAAGAATGAGAAGGTCGAGATCGCTGCCGCTCATTCCCGCACTGCACAGCGCCCGGTCCGCCGCGTGAACAGCCAAGTCGGAGGTCAGCTCGCCCGGTGCGGCGACCCGGCGCTCGCCGATACCGGTGCGCTGGCGAATCCACTCATCCGAGGTATCGAGACGGCTCGCGAGTTCGTTATTCGTGACAACTCGTTCCGGCAGGTAGGCGCCGCACCCGGCGACCTGGGATCGCACTGTCATCGACCGGCGTCTAGAGAGCCGCCGGCTCAGGCGCGGGCTGCGCCTCGCTGAGGCGGGCGAGATCGACGCGGATTTTATCGAGGAACCCGTTCACCTTCAGATCAATAGCTACGCCGATCGCGTTGGCGAATCCGAAGGCATCGGCCGAACCGTGGCTCTTGACGGCGATTCCGTTCAAACCCAGGAACATCGCGCCGTTGTAGCGGCGCGGATCGCACCGCAACCGAAGGTTCCTGAGCGCGCGGCGCGCGAAAATATAGCCAATACGAGCCATCAACGAGTGGCGGAACGCCGCCTCGAGGAATTCGCCGAAAAGCTTTGCGGTACCCTCCGCCGTCTTGACCGCGACATTGCCGGTAAAGCCGTCGGTAACGACAACGTCGACGGTCCCCGCCGTGATATCATCGCCTTCAACAAATCCGTAAAAGCGAATGGGCGACGCTGCCATACGCAGCCGTGCACTTGCCTCACGAACAGCATCGTTCCCCTTCAAATCCTCGGAACCGACATTGAGCAGGCCGACAGTCGGTTCGACCAGTCCGAGGACGGTGCGCGCGAAAACGTCGCCCATCAGGGCAAATTGCACCAGATTCTCGGCATCGCATTCGATGTTGGCGCCGAGGTCGAGCATTACGCTCTCGCCGCGCTGGGTCGGGAAAAAAGAAGCAATTGCCGGACGATCTATCCCCGGCAGCATCTTGAGTGCAATTTTTGCCATTGCCATCAGTGCGCCGGTGTTTCCAGCCGACACGACACCGTCCGCCCGCCCCTCGGCTACTGCATCGATCGCTAGCCGCATGCTCGATTGTCGACCGGCGCGGAGCGCGAGCGATGGCTTTGCATCGGCGGCTATGACCTCGCTCGTATGAACGATTGTTGCCGCTTCGCCAAGCCCAGGCAGCTTCACGAGAAGCGGGCGGACCATCTCTTCGGCGCCGAACAGAAGGTACCGAACGCCCGGATGCCGTCGCAGCGCGATCGCAGCGCCTTTCAGCACGATAGCCGGGGCACCGTCACCGCCCATTGCATCCAGAGCGATCGTGATGCCGTCGCTCACGTTGCGCGATCCCGCAGACGCAGTTTCCTGGTCAGGTGGTCTCGCGTGGCCCTGCGATCACTTCGCGCCCATCGTAATACCCGCAAGACGGGCAGAGATGGTGCGGACGCTTCAGTTCGCCACAATTCGGGCACTCACCATAGGCGGCAGGCTTCAGCGCGTGGTGGGAGCGTCGCATGTTGCGACGCGACGGCGAGGTTTTCTTTTTCGGAACGGCCATGGAGTGCTTGCTTTCACGAGAAGCGACGCAAAAAACGCCGGGTAATTAGCCCAAAAACAGGAGGCGCGGCAACTGTCATGCACCTGCCCCGCGACGCCGCCAAGTTTCAGGAGTCAGTAGGCCGCCGCAGGGGCGCCAGGGATTCGAACGGGCCGGCGCTCGGCATCTCTACGAACTCGATGTCCATGCTCGCTGCCGAGTCGCGGGGGAAGAGCGGCAGCGCTAGCGACAGCTCTTGCGCTACCGCCTCTCCAATGTCGATCGCGTCGCCCACCAATGGCTCAAACGCCGCCTCGTCACCGTCCGGCGCGATTTCCAGCGGTTCCTCTTCGGGTGGACCATAAACCAGGAGGAAGCGATCAGAAATTACGCCCGCGACTGGCTCGAGTGTGACAACACAGGACTGCACGAACTCAGCCTCGAAGCAGGCTTCCAACCGAATCACCCCGCCGCTCCCTCGGTAGAGATCGACCGTTGCGGTCAGACGGTCGAGAGACAGAAGATCGAAGCGCTGGGAGAGCCTCTCGCGTTCAGCGGGTGTGGCCTCGATTCGTTGCCGGAAGGGCTGGGGACCGACTTGATCGAGCCGAACAAGACGGGAGAATTCCGGCATCGCGTCCGCCATCATTTACACTCTGTTTGGCTAGCCGCGGGACTCGCTGTTTCGCGGAGCGCCCATCGCCTTGCGGTCCCAGGGGCCGTTGACAATAAACCGCGCTCGGCTGCAACCTAGGGACCGAAATGGGCGCCGCCCGGGCGTGTTTCAACAGGATAGCGGTTGCGTGTCCGATGTACCACTGGCGAACTGTTTCCCTTCGGTGTCTGTCTTTCGTCTTCGCGGTCTCCGGTATCGCGGTGATCGCGGGTTGTGCGGCGATGGTCGAACAACGCGGCAACCTGCCGACGTCGGAAAAGCTCGCCGAGATCCAACCGGGCGTCACAAGTAAAGACGAGGTGATAAAAATACTGGGTTCGCCGTCGAGTGTCAGTATTTTCAATGACAAATCCTGGTATTATATAAGTCGGCGTACGGGGCAAACCGCTTTCTTCGAACCAGATTTACTTGATCAACAAGTATATATCGTCAGCTTTGACGATCAAGGGGTTGTCAAGACAGTCGATCACAAAGGGGTACAGGACGCCAGAGCGATCGAACCGGTTCCCCGAGCGACCCCGGCTCCTGGCCGGGAACTCACCTTCCTCGAGCAGGTGATCGGCAACGTCGGAAAATTCAACAACGCGGCATCGAGCAAAAGCAGCAGCGGCAGCGGCGGCCCCACCGGCAGACCACCAAGCTAACGAACCGGCGGGTCGGACGACGATGGATCGCCTTCACCCGGCCCACTTTGCAAGAATCGCGAGCAACAGCAGCGCGACAATGTTGGTGATCTTGATCATCGGATTGACCGCAGGGCCGGCGGTATCCTTGTAGGGATCGCCGACAGTATCTCCGGTCACCGCTGCTTTGTGGGGCTCGGAACCCTTGCCACCGTGGTGGCCCTCTTCGATGTATTTCTTGGCGTTGTCCCACGCGCCGCCGCCCGAAGTCATCGAGATGGCCACGAAGATCCCGGTCACTATGGTGCCGAGCAGCATCGCACCGAGCGCACTGAACGCGGCTGCGCGCCCGGCGATGATCGAGATGACGATGTAGAGCGCTATCGGCGCCAACACCGGCAGCAGAGACGGCACGATCATCTCGCGGATTGCTGCTCGGGTCAGCAGGTCGACGGCAAGCCCGTAATCCGGCTTCGCCTGACCCTGCATGATGCCCGGGATCTCACGGAACTGGCGCCGCACCTCGACGACGACCGAGCCGGCCGCTCGGCCGACCGCGGTCATGCCGAGCGAGGCAAAGAGGTAAGGCAGCAACCCACCGATAAAGAGCCCGATCACAACGTACGGGTCTTGTAGCCCGAAATGAACATCGAGACCGGGGAAGTAGTATTTGAGATCTTCGGTGTAGGCGGCGAAGAGCACGAGCGAGGCGAGCCCGGCGGACCCGATCGCGTAACCCTTGGTCACCGCCTTGGTCGTGTTGCCGACGGCGTCGAGCGCGTCGGTTGTGCGCCGCACCTCGCGCGGCAGGTCGGCCATCTCGGCGATGCCGCCCGCGTTGTCGGTGACCGGGCCGTAGGCATCGAGTGCCACGATCATGCCGGCGAGCGCCAGCATCGTCGTCGCCGCAACCGCGATCCCGAACAGCCCGGCGATCATGAAAGACACGATGATGCCGACGCAGATCACCACGACCGGTAGTGCGGTCGCCTCCATCGACACGGCAAGGCCTTGGATTACGTTGGTGCCGTGCCCGGTCGTCGAGCTCAGGGCGATGCTGCGCACCGGACGGTAGGTTGTCGCCGTATAGTACTCGGTGATCCAGACGATGAAACCGGTGACGGCCAAGCCGACGATCGCGCATAGCCACAATCCGACCCCGGTCACTTCCGCACCAGTCGTCATCCTCAGCGGCTCCGAAAAGCCGAAGAGCCAATAGATCACGAGGGCGATCGCCACAACCGACAAGATCCCGGTCGCAATGAGCCCCTTGTAAAGCGCTCTCATGATCCCGTTATCGGCGCCCAGGCGGACAAAGAAAGTGCCGATCACCGATGTGGCAATGCACACCGCACCGATCGCGAGCGGCAGCAACAGCATGTTGTCGCGCAGCGGCTGGGGAAAAAAGATGTTGGCGAGCAGCATCGTCGCGACGATTGTCACCGCGTAGGTCTCGAACAGATCCGCGGCCATGCCAGCGCAATCGCCGACGTTATCGCCGACATTGTCGGCGATAACCGCCGGGTTGCGCGGATCGTCTTCAGGAATGCCGGCCTCGACCTTGCCGACGAGATCGGCGCCGACATCCGCACCCTTGGTGAAAATGCCACCACCGAGACGGGCGAAGATCGAGATCAGCGAGGCGCCGAAGCTTAGCGCCACCATAGCCTCTAGCACCGGACGCAGATCCTCGCCGGGCATGGTGGCGCGCAGAACGAAATAATAGATTCCAACACCGAGCAGGCCGAGCCCGACCACGAGAAGACCGGTGACCGCGCCGGCCTTGAAGGCGATGTCGAGCCCCGCCTTGAGGCCGCTGCGGGCCGCCTGCGCCGTCCTGACATTGGCGCGCACCGAGACATTCATGCCGATATAGCCGGCCGCTGCCGACAATACCGCCCCGATCAGATAGCCGAATGCGACACGGACTCCGAGAGTCACGCCGAGCACGATCAGCACAACGATCCCGACAATGGCGATCGCGCGGTATTGACGGTTGAGATAAGCGCGCGCGCCGACCAGTACAGCGCCTGAAATCTCTTGCATCCGGGCAGACCCGGCATTGGCGGTCAGAACCTGGCGGCTGGTAAGCAAGCCATAGAGCAGTGCCAACACCCCGCAGGCAATGACGAGAAAGTATGCAGCAGACATCGGAAAGGTTCCTTCGCCGCGAGCCAAATTAAAAGGTAGAAACCCGCCCTGCCCG
>DATNKF010000285.1:0-9282 GCA_035603555.1 Allostellaceae bacterium | reverse complement strand
GGCCGAAATTCTACATCGCCGCCCAGAATACGCCGGATTCATTCGTCTTTGCCGGGCGGATGGGCTACTCCGTCATGGCAATCCCGCTGACCGGCGCCGTGATGCGGCCGTTGCTCGACGCCTATCGAGAGGCCTGGAAAGAAGCCGGCCACCCTGGCGAGGGCGAGGTCATGTTGGCCTTCCACATGTTCTGCGACGAGGACGGAGAGCGCGCCCGCGCCGTCGCCAGCCCGCTGCTCGACTCTTATCTGCGCTCGCTGGTGGAGGCCGCTGCCGACTGGCTCGATGGCCGCGCCTCGGCGGATTATCCTGGCTACGACCGGATGATTGCGAAAATGCGCGAGACGACAGCCGCCGATCAGATCGCAAGCGGGGCTGCCTGGGTCGGTTCACCGGAGGAGATCATCGCCGCTATCGCCCACGCCCGGGAGGCCTTTGGCAGCTTCGAGCACGCCTCGCTCCAGGTAAATTTCAATCTGATGCCATTCGCCGCGGCGCAAGGCTCGATGCACGTTTTCGCCAAACGGGTCATGCCGCGCTTTGCCGGAACTGATCGGTAACCTACTCACCGTGCTGGCGGCTTGGTCACCGTCCGCGCATTTTGCGGCGCGTCGATGATCGTGCCGGAGACCGGCTCGACCCAGACGAGGCGATCCTCGACTGCTCTGACCCCCGGGATGTTCTCGGCGGCGACGCGTAGCGCGTCGCGTTCTTTCTCGTCGAGAATGACGCCGTCGAGGGCGACGACTCCATCGACGACGGTAATCGCCAAACCGTCACGAGGCACCCATGAGACTTTCGCCAGTTCGGCGAAGATGCGCTCGCGGATCTCATCGTCGCTGGCCGCCGCAGCCGGCTGCTCCTCAAGCGTGCGGGCAAGGGCGCGGAGCAGGTCGGCGCGGCTGACGATGCCAACCGGGGTATCCCCATCGAGCACCGGCATCCGCTTGATGCGGCGGCGTTCCATCAGCGCGACGATTTCGTCGAGCGGCGTGTCGGGGGTCACGCTGACGAGGTCGCGGGTCATAATCTCTTCGACCTTGCGTCCATGGGTGCGGACATATTCGCCGGCCAGCCGTCCCGGCCCCATCAGGATCTCGAGCCAGCGCGGGCGGTGTCGTTCGGTGCCCGTTTCGCTGCGGCGCAAGAGGTCGCCTTCAGTCAGGATTCCGACCAGCCGGCCCGCCTCGTCGACCACCGGCAAGCCGCTAATCTTGTTGTCGAGCATCAGCCGAATGGCCGCGGTAATCGTCGTACCGCGGCCGACTGAGATCACATTGCGGGACATGACATCCGAGGCGTTCATAGAGCGTCTCCTATCGGCGGCGGATCGGTTCAGCGATCTCGATCGGCGACAGCAAGCGCCGCGACGCCGGGCAGCTCGCGGCCTTCCAGCCATTCGAGGAAGGCGCCGCCGGCGGTCGAGACGTAGGAGAGCTCCTCGGTCACCTTGGCTGCGGCAAGTGCGGCCAAGGTATCGCCGCCGCCAGCGACGCTGAGCAGCTTCCCGGCTCGCGTGAGTGCAGAAACCTTCTTCGCCACCGCCAGCGTGGCCTCCTCGAAGGGAGGTGTTTCGAAGGCGCCCAGCGGCCCGTTCCAGACGAGGGTGCGGGCTTCTTCGAGCGCTGCGGCGATCCGGTCCACGGTCTTCGGACCGAGATCGAGGATCATCATGTCGCTCGGGACCGCGCCGATCGGGACGATTTGAGTCGGCTCGCCGGGTGCCAGTGCAGCGGAGACGACTGCGTCTTCAGGTAGGATCACGCGACAGCTGCGCTCGCGGGCGAGGGCGAGGAGGCTGCGCGCATTATCCGCCATGTCGCGCTCGCAGAGCGAGCGGCCGACCTCCGTTCCCCCGGCAAAAAGCAAGGTGTTGGCCATCGCCCCGCCGATCGCCAGCATATCGACCTTGCTGATGATAAAGCGCAGAAGGTCGAGCTTCGTTGATACCTTGGCCCCGCCGACGAGCGCCATAACCGGCCGCGCAGGGGTTTCGAGAGCGGCTGTCAAAGCACCGAGCTCGGCCTCCATCAGCTTGCCGGCGGCGGCCGGCAGCAGATGCGCCAGCGCGGCGATCGAGGCGTGCGTGCGGTGGGCAGCCGAGAACGCATCGTCGACATAAAGGTCGCCGAGCTCGGCAAGAGCCCGCGCGAACTCGGGCGAATTCGCCTCCTCGCCCTTGTGGAAGCGAAGATTTTCGAGGAGTGCCACCTCGCCGGGACGCAGTGCTGCGACTACCCGTTTCGCCTCCTCGCCAACGCAATCGGCCGCGAATGCGACCGAGGTGCCGCCGATTGCCATCTGCAGCGGCGCAACCAGCGGCCGCAGCGAAAATTCTGGGTCCGGACGGCCTTGCGGCCGGCCGAAATGCGACATCACGACGACCTTGGCACCCTGGCCGATCAGCGCCTCGATCGTCGGCGTCAGCCGCTCGATCCGAGTCGCGTCGGTGACGACGCCGTCCTTTACCGGGACATTCAAATCGGCGCGCAGCAGTACGGTCTTGCCGCGGACATCGAGGTCGTCGAGGGTTCGAAATCTCGCCATCAGCTTGGCTCCTTGCATTCACCTTGGCGCCGCGGGCTTACTCGACGGTGACGCAGGACGAGCGCAATACTATCTCTCTTGCGGTGCTGTCTCTCCTGCAAGGCTGCGTCGCTGATACTCATCATGCCGATTGCTCGTGCTGGAGGCGTGCTGCTGACGACACTTCCGACCTACCGGGGAGACCCGATGATCAAGACCATACTCGTTCCGGCAACCGGCAGCGACGGTGACATCTCGGTGTTCGCATCGGCTCTGGCTGTTGCCCGCCGGTTCGATGCCCATCTCGAGTTCCTGCATGTGCGCCCGGACGCGGCTGCAACGGCGGTCAGCATGGCCGCGGACGGAGGCGGCGCCACGATGGTCGGCAGTCTGATCGCTCGGCTGGAGGAAGACGCCGACCAGCGCGAGAAAAAGGCGCACCAGCTGTTCCAAGGCTTTTGCCAGCGCGAGGCGCTTGCGCTCTGCGAGTCCCCGCCCGCGCCGTCGGGGCCGTCGGCTTGGTGGTTCCGAGAAATCGGCGCCGAACCCTATTGGGTCACCGAATATGGACGCGCCGCCGACCTCTTGGTGATCGGGCGCCCGGGAATGGGCGGCTCATTGGACACCATCGAGGGAGCTCTCATCGACAGCGGGCGCCCCCTTCTGATAGCCGCCGCGTCGCCCCTGACTACCGTTCCCGAAACCGTCGTCATCGCCTGGAAGGCCACCCGGGAAGCCGCCCGGGCGGTCACCGCGGCATTGCCCGTCCTGCAGATTGCCAAACAGATCGTCATCATGACCGTCGCCGAGGATCACGGCGCGCTCGAAAATGAGGCGGAGCGCCTGATGGCCGCTCTTCGCTGGCGCGGCGTCCCGGTCACGGTTCGCCATCTGCAGGCGGACGGACACCATGCCGCGGACAAATTGCTGGCCGCCGCCCGCGAGCATGCCGCGTTGCTGGTGATGGGCGGCTACGGCCACAGCCGGTTGCGCGAGTGGATCTTCGGCGGCTTTACCCAGCATGTCCTACGCGGGTGCGAGGTGCCGGTTCTGATGGCGCATTGACTGGATCCGATGCCAGGCCGGCAATGCGGGAGCTGGACAGCATTGACAGCGAAGTCGATCTGGAGCGCGAACTCAGGATCATCCGCGACGCCGGAGCGGAGAACTGCGCGGGCGCATTCGGCCCGGGCTCGATGATGTGGCGTATCGACAAAGAGGCGGCGATATTCCTTGGAGCCGGCCGCGCGCTGCTGCTGCAGCTCGCCCATCCCTGGGTCGCCGCCGCGATCGCCCAGCATTCGCGGGTACTGGCCGACCCAATCGGCCGGTTCCATGGCACCTTCAGTTTCATGTTCACGATGGTGTTCGGCACGACGGAGCAGGCGTTGACGGCTGCCCGCCGCTTGCATCGTCGCCATGCGCACATCAGCGGGAGGTTGGCGGAAGCGGCCGGACCTTTCGCCGCCGGCTCCCACTATCGGGCCAAGGACGTCGCTGCCCTGCGCTGGGTCCACGCCACCCTGATCGACACCGCGGTTGCCGCGTACGAACTCGTGCACCCGCCGCTTTCCACCGAGGATCGCGAGCGCTATTGGGGCGAAGCCCGCCTCTTCGCCGCGTTCTTCGGCATTCCGCAAGACGCCTTGCCGCAGAGCTGGGACGATTTCGTCTGCTACAACGAGACCATGTGGCGATCGGATGTTCTGACCGTGAGCAGCGAGGCGCGGAAGATTGCCGGGGCGGTCCTCTCTGGTGCCGGAACCCGACCTCTCATGCCGTCCTGGTATCGAGCCTTGACGGCAAGGCTGCTGCCGGCTCGGCTGCGCGACGATTTTGGGCTGCCTTACGGCGAAGCGGAGAGCTACAAGACTGACCGGGCGCTCGCATTGCTTCGGCGGGTTTATTTGCGGATGCCGAACTGGCTGCGCTATGTCGCGCCATACCAGGAGGCGCGGGCGCGGCTCGCCGGGCGGCGGCCGGGAATGACGACGGAGCTGCTGAATCGCTTTTGGATCGGCCAGAAGTCGATGGCCGGGTGACGGGAGAAGGGCATGGCGCAGCAGACGCGGGCGGTGACGTCAGCCGAGGCCGAAGCAAATGTCGTTCGGGTGCCGGCCGGGTCGGATCTTGTCGAATGGTATTTCGAGCAGGGGTGGACCGACGGGCTTCCGGTGGTGCCGCCGACCCGGCCACGGGTCGACGCCTTTGTCGAAGCGCTCGGCGGCAATCCGCATTTCGTCGAATGCAAAGTCCCGCCGCGCCACGGCAGCCTGTCGCGCGAGGTGCTGGCGATCAACATGGTGATGGCCGGCTGCAAGCCCGAATACGCGCCGGTAGTGCGCGCCGCTATGCTGGCGCTGACGACTGACGCCTTCAACC
Organism: Allostellaceae bacterium; assembly: GCA_035603555.1. Lineage (GTDB taxonomy): Bacteria > Pseudomonadota > Alphaproteobacteria > ATCC43930 > CGMCC-115725 > AP-15. Next base: position 4,374 of record DATNKF010000285.1, on the reverse strand, counting down.
TGAACGGTGTCCAGGCGACGACTCACATGGCGGCACCGCTATTGATCGTCAACGGCCCGATCGCGCGCGAGATCGGGATGAACGGCGACTGCAATGCGTTCGGCTCGGGCAATCGCGCCAACGCGACGATCGGACGTGCACTGCGCCTGGTTCTGCTCAACGTCGGCGGCGGATGGCCCGGCGAGCTCGACAAGAGCACGCTCGGGCACCCGGGAAAATACACCTATTGCGTCGCCGAGAATGAAACGGCGAGCCCATGGGCGCCCTATCACGTCGAAAAGGGTTTCGCTCTCGAAGATTCGACGGTTTTCGTGTTGGCGGCGGAGCCGCCGCACAGCGTCACCAACCATGTCGCGAACGACCCCGAAGGCATTCTCGACAGCATTGCCTCGGCGATGAGCACGATCGCCAACAACAATGCGGTTTCGAGCGGCCATTGCGCCGTGATCATCGGTCCGGAGCATGCCCGCACGATTGCCGGCAGAGGCTGGACCCGTCACGACGTGCGCAATTATCTGGCGATGCACGCCTATAATCTCTTTTCGGAGCTCACGTTTAACGAACGCTATGGCAAGATCTATAATCGCAACCTACCCAAATGGTACAAGCGCGGGCCCGGGTCGCGAATCCCGATCGTGCCGAGTGCGGACCACATCCACCTCTTCGTGATCGGCGGCGAGGCCGGCCGGTTTTCCGCCTTTATCCCCGGCTGGGGCCATATGTCGTCGCCGGTGTTGCGCAGCATCGAAGCCCTCGAGGGGGACGGCACTCGCAAGGCGGCGATTTGCGTCGACGGCACCTGCTACATCTGACCCTGATCAAAGGAGGCCGATTTCGGATGACCGGACGGAAAGACATGACCGCCTTCGATCCGCGGGGCGTGGTCGAGACCGAGCCCTTGGAACTTGCCGCGCGCGTCGGCGGTTTGGACGGGCTGCGCCTGGGTGTGCTCGACAACACCAAATGGAATGCCGGCCGACTGCTGCGCAAGACGGTAGCCAGGCTCCAGGGCGAATTCTCCTTCGCTGCCGTCAATTACTATCGCAAGGAGAGCTTTTCGAAGGACGCCGACCCGGTGCTGATCGCGACGATCGCGGCTGATAACAACATCGTGGTGACGGCGATCGGCGACTGAGGGTCGTGCACTTCGTGCTGTACGCATGACGGCATCAGACTGGAAGCGTTGGGCCGGCCGACGGCGGTGATCGTCACCACCGAGTTTCTGCATGAGGCCGAGGTCCAGCGCGACGCGCTCGGCATGCACGATCTCGCCCCAGCGGTGATCGATCATCCACTCAGCACCTTGACCGAGGCTGAGATCGAGGCGCGCGCCGAACAGGCGGTCGGGCAGTGCATCAATCTTTGGCTCGGGCGGTCCGATCGATAATTTCGAGCAGCCTGCCGCGTTCCTCAGAACTGTTAACCGGAAACCGCTGCCACTCGCCGTTTTGCCGCAGGTCGGCGAAGAGCCCGGCACGATCCTCGTGAAAGTGCAGAAAGGCCCGTCCTCTGACATAGAATATCCCCGGCCGCTTCTCGACGAGAGCGGTTCGCGCCCGAAGGTTCCCCAGGAGGTCACTGAGCGCCTCGAGGGCGCCTGCCGCGGCATGTTTCATATGGAGGCACCATGATCGAGCGCTTCGACCGCGATCGGCACCGCTTTGGCGAGCCCCGCCATTTCGAGGATCTGGCGGTCGGAGAGCGGTTTTATATCCCGAGCCGGACGATGACCGAAGCCCATTTCGCCGCATTCCAGACGGTCTCCGCCGACAATCACCCGATCCACTACGATGTTGAGTATTGCCGCGAGCGCGGCCACAAGGGCCCGCTGGCGCACGGCTTCCAGATCCTCTCTTTCACCGCGGCGGGGGCCAGCACCTTTGCCCACGCCGTCGGCGACGCGTTGATCGCCTTTGTCGAGCAATCCTCGAAATTCCTGAAGCCGGTTCATGCCGGAGACACCCTCTATCCGATGCTCGAGATATCCGCGTTAGCGCCGCAACGCTCGACCGGTGTGGTCACTCTCGCCGCCACCGTCCACAACCAGAACGGCGAGCTGGTCCTGACCGGCGAGCAGAAGATCCTGCTGCGCCGGCGCAACCCCCGAGATGCGCCTCCCTGAGAGCAGGGAGAAAAACTGCTTCGACCCGGAAATCGCCGGACGGATCGCCAACAACACCCGGCAAATCAAGCGTTTAGGAAGCCGAAACTTAGCGCGCTCAGGGAATGTTCTGAGGGAGGCCGCCTGGCCGCTGAGGGAGCACCATCTTCTTTGCTCCGTCGCGATCGATAGTAGCATTTTGCTATATTGACAATCATAGGTGTGGTGTGACATACTGCTGCTGATTCCCGACGCCAACACGTTGCGATAATCGATATAACAAAGGATGCATATGGCGGATGACGAGCACGATTACAAGGTGGGCCCCGGCCGGCCGCCATTGCACACCCGTTTCAAGAAGGGCCAGTCCGGCAATCCCGGCGGCCGCGGCAAAAAGCAGCTATCCGCGCTCCTCGCCGATGCGCTGAACGAGCCGGTCTTGGTCACGATCGACGGCGAACGTCGCAAGATCACCAAGCGCGAGGCGGTCGTCCATCAGCTGGTCGACAAATCCACATCCGCCGATTTGCGCGCGACCAAGATGCTGCTCGACATGATGAAGGATGCCGAGCACAAGGCCGGCGTCGCCTCGCCGCCCGAACCCCGCCGGCTGGCCGAGGCCGACAAGGAGGTGGTGCAACTGTTCGTCGAGCGGCTGCGACGGCAGATCCTGGCCGAGATGGCCGAGAAGAACGGCGAGACCGCCGGCTCAATCGGCGAAAGCCCCGATGACGCGTGACGAGCTCGCCCAAGAGCTCCACCGATTGAAGCGCCGCAACCAGACGCCGCTTGCGCTGATCGAAATGTTTGATGCGCTGTTCTCTCTCGACCCGAGCCTCAGCGTAAAGCAGAAGCGCAAGAGATCCACCGAAATCATCGTCACGGCATTGGTACGGCTGGAACGCAAGGACGCCTGATCGCGACCGGACCCACAAGACCCGTTCATGCGGGTTGAGGTATTGATGCCGCGCGGTGTTAGCGGTTCATCAGCCACAGAATAAGGGACAGGACCACACTGACGACGATGCACGTCACAATCGGCAAGTAGATGTGAACATTCCCGCGCTCGATCACGATGTCGCCGGGCAGCCGGCCGAGGCCTAGATCGCGGAGCCGCGGCCACAACAGCCCGACGATAACAAGCACGAGGCCAATCGCGACAAGCCACCGACTCATCGATTGACACCACCTCCCCTGCGCGCGCCAACACTGACGTACCGGTTGGCTAGATAACTGACCGCCAAAGTGCGGGCCTTGATTGTCGTCAATTTGCCGGGCCGCGACCTCCGCAACGTGGTGGCCCGCCGAGAGCCATCAGCCGATTGGGGAAGAACGCAGAGGACCCCCTAACGTCGTCATTCCGGCCCAGTACGGATGACTCCTGTTGCCCCGTCCTCCGTCATCCATCGCGAACGAGCTTGTGTAGAAATCGACGATTAGCTGGATCAGCGCAGTGCGTCCTTCGAGACAGCCGTTCCGCAGCTTCCTCAGGATGAGGAATTTTCTTAATGCCATCAATAACATCTCTCATCCTGAGGAGCGCCCAAAGGGGCGTGTCTCGAAGGACGCACAGTGCCTCTGCAGCCAATGTTGTTCGGGTCCGATCGTTAGAAGCGTACCGCTCCCCTATATCTTGTGCCCGGAGCGCTCAGGTAAAGGTCCACGCGTTCTGTGCTACAAGGGGGCATGTTCGAGAGACCGCAGAACGATCCGGTGCTGAAGCGCTTCCGCGCCGCCGTCAGTGAAATCTACGGCGACCGCGTTGAGCGCGTTGTCTTGTTCGGCTCCCGCGCGCGCGGTGATGCCCAGCCGGAATGCGCCTACGACATTGCGGTATTTCTGCGCGACATGACCGACACCGACCGGGCCGCCGAGATGAACCGGCTTGCCGACCTTAGCACAGCCATTCTCTATGACGGCGGGCCGTTCATCCACGCCATGCCCTATCGCGCCGGTTCTTACAACGACGAGCGCATGCCGCTGATGCACGAAATCCGCGCCGACGGCATCGACCTGTGAAGCCGCAAACCGCCGCGTTCCTCGCCAAGTCGAACGAATTTCTGGACAAGGTGCAAGACTTGTTCGACGCGCACCACTGGCCCGACGAAGCGGGCCGCGCGGCCTATCTCGCGGGACTGCATGCGGCGCAGGCCTTGATCTTCGAGACTGCGGGTCGCGTGTCTAAAAAGACATTCCACCGTGCAGGGCGAATTTGCGCGGCTGGTGAAGGGCAACCCAGGCTTTGACATGGAATTGCGGGCGTTTCTCTCGCG
>DATNKF010000284.1:0-2651 GCA_035603555.1 Allostellaceae bacterium | reverse complement strand
TTCATCGCCTGCCGCGGCCCCGCTATGGCGTTACAGCACCGTCGATGCCAGGCCTCGGCTTTTCGGACAAACCGGCCAAAGCCTGATGGGGCTTCGTGCGGATCGCCGATGCTCGGATCAAGCTGGTGGTCCGCATCGGCTACCGGCGCTGGGCGCTGCGGGGCGGCGACATCGGCGACACGATCGCGCGCAAGGCGCCGCCGGGTCTCATCGGGTTGGCCGTCGCAAGGGGCTTGGCGGAACGACCGCAGACTGAACTCGGAGGGGTGGCAACACGGTAGCGTTCCGTTTTGACAAGGTGTTGACCTCGCCAAAAACGAGATGGGCCGCTCTCGCAGCCCTCGTCATGATAATTTGATTTCCTTGAAGCGTATTGGAGCGGGCGAGGGGATTCGAACCCCCGACCCCAACCTTGGCAAGGTTGTGCTCTACCCCTGAGCTACACCCGCACCGGCCGCGGCGGGTCGGGCCGCGGCGCTCCTCATCTTAGCCCGAGGGGCCGGGTTTGCAAGGCTTGCGTTGGCGGCCGGGGGCCCGCATCGTGCGGCTGTCATGGCGCTGCCGCTGAGCCCGGAAGAGCTTTTCGCCCGGCTCGATGCGCTCGGGATCGCGCATCGGACCTATTCGCATCCGCCGGTATTCACCGTGGCCGAGGCGACGGCCCTGCGCGGCAGCCTGCCGGGAGGGCACTGCAAGAGCCTCTTCCTCAAGGACAAGAAGGGCGGGTTCTGGCTCGCGGTCATGCTCGAGGAGCGCCGCACCGACTTGAAGAAGCTCGCGGCCCGGCTGGGGGCGCCGCGCTTCTCGTTCGGCGGCGCTGACGATCTCTACGAGCTCCTCGGGGTGCGCCCCGGGAGTGTCACGCCCTTTGCGCTCGTCAACGATGTCGGGGTGCGCGTCAGCCCGGTGCTCGATGCCGCGATGCTCGAGCACGACCCGCTCAACTACCACCCGCTGGCGAACGACCGCACAACCGCGGTGGCCCCCGCCGATCTGTTGCGCTTTGTCGCGGCGTGCGGGCATACGCCGCGCATCGTCGATCTCGCCGATTTCGAGCGCGAGCCGGCGGCCGCGGCGGGCTGAGCGGGGGCTGCCGCCCCTTGCGCAGGCGGGACCTGCCACATACATACGGGTTTAGTGTGATATTATCAATTCCGAAGTGAGATTTTTATGCTAAACAAACAAGCAAGAGACCGGGTGCCGAATTCCGCTGCCAATTCCCTGCCGACCGCTTTTCGGCGCCAAAATTCCGCTGCCGGCCGGCTCGGCCAAATCGTACCCAAGCGGCTGATGTCAAGCAGGTTTTCGGCGTTGCGAGGGGGCTTTTCGGCGCCTGGGAGGCGGTTTTTCCCTGCTCGCAGGGAAATGCGACCGGGTCAGCCCATGCCGCCGACCTTGCCGCTGGAGCGCTTGTCATCGCCGAGTTGTGCCGCCATGTTGTTGGTTGAACCCAAGCGAGGAGAGCGATGCCGAGCGAAGCGTTGATCGGCGGCGCGGGTGCCGGCCCCGCCGCGGTGAAGGACGTCACGACCGCGACGTTCATGACCGAGGTCGTCGACGGGTCCTTCGAGGCTCCGGTGATCGTCGATTTCTGGGCGCCCTGGTGCGGGCCGTGCAAGCAGCTCGGGCCGATCCTCGAAAAGACGGTGCGCGCCACGGGCGGTGCGGTCCGGATGGTCAAGGTCAATATCGACGAGAACCCGCAGATCGCCCAGCAGATGCGCATCCAGTCGATCCCCGCCGTCTACGCCTTTAAGGACGGCCGGCCGGTCGACGGCTTTGTCGGAGCGCTGCCTGAGAGCCAAGTCAAGCAGTTCGTCCAACGCCTGGGCGGCGGCAAGGGTGGCCCTTCGCCAGTCGATGAAGCGATGGCGATGGCCAAGGAGGCGCTGCAGTCGGGCGACCATAAGACCGCCGGTGCGCTCTATGCGCAGGTCTTGCAGCGCGACCCGGCCAATCTCGAAGCGCTCGCCGGCAATATCAGGGCGATGCTTGCGCGCGGCGACCTCGCCAAGGCGCGACAGGCGCTCGACCGGGTGCCGAAGGAGAGTGCGGCTCATGCTGATATCAGCGCGGCCCGCTCGGCGCTCGAGCTCGCCGAGCAGGCGCAGAAAGCAATGGCCGGGGCGAGCAAGCTGCGCGCCCGGCTGGCGGCGAACCCAGAGGATCACGAGGCGCGTTTCGATCTCGCCACGGCGCTCTTCGGCAGCGGCAATCGCGAGGCGGCGATCGACGAGCTCCTGGACCTCTTCAAGCGCGACCGCGAGTGGAACGAGCAGGCGGCGCGCAAGCAGCTCGTCAAATTCTTCGAAGCGATGGGGCCGACCGACCCGTTAACCTTGAGCGGCAGGCGGCGGCTCTCGGCCCAGATGTTTTCCTGAGGGAGATGCCGGGATGAGCGAGCGGCTTGGCGGAACCGCGCTCCCCTTAATTCTTCCGATCTTTCCGCTGACCGGCGTGCTGCTGCTGCCGCGCGGCCGGCTGCCGCTCAACATCTTCGAGCCGCGCTATCTGGCGATGACGCGCGATGCACTCGCCGGCGAGCGGGTGATTGGCATGGTCCAGCCGAGCGATCCGCGGGTTGGCGGAGATAATCCGCCGGTCTATCCCACCGGGTGCGCCGGGCGCATTACCTCGTTTTCCGAAACCGA
>DATNKF010000283.1:0-2011 GCA_035603555.1 Allostellaceae bacterium | reverse complement strand
CCGTATCGCGGCAACGGCCGGCCGGAATTCGGCTTTGTCATCGAGCGGATGGTCGACGAGGCCGCCGCCGAGCTCGGCATCGACCCGGTCGAAATGCGCCGGCGCAATACGATCCCGCCAGAGGCGATGCCGTTCAAATCGGGCCTGACCTTCACTTACGATTGCGGCGAGTTCGAAAAGAACCTCGACATGGCGCTCGACCTCGCCGATGCCGAGGGCTTCGAGGAGCGCCGCGCAGACGCACGCCGGCATGGGAAATTGCGCGGCATTGGCCTCGCCAACACGATCGAGCGCGCCGCGGCGGGGGGGTTCGAGGCGGCCGAGATCCGCTTCGACCGCAGCGGCACGGTGACCCTGGTGTCGGGCTCGGTCACCCAGGGCCAGGGCCACGAGACCGTCTACAAGCAGCTCTTGTGCGATCGGCTCGGCATCCACCCCAGTGAGGTGCATTACGTGCAGGGCGACACCGACAAGGTGGCGATCGGCGAAGGCACCGGCGGCTCGCGCTCGGCCGCGCTCGGCGGCTCGGCGGTCCATCTAGCGACCGAGAAGATCGTCACCAAGGCCAAGGCGATCGCCGGCCGCATGCTCGGCGCCGATGCGGACGAGATCCGCTTCGAGGACGGTCTCTTCTCCGCCCCGCGCTCCAACCGCACCCTGACGGTCGGCGAGATCGCCAAGGAGTCGCTCAACCCGCATAACCTGCCCGAGGGGATGGATCTCGGCCTGATCGCCGGCGCCACCTTCGCCTGCAAGGAGCAGAACTTCCCGAACGGCTGCCACATCTGCGAGCTCGAGATCGACGAGGATACGGGGACCGTCGAGATCCTGCGCTACAGCGTGGTCGACGATGTCGGCACGATGATGAACCCGTTGCTGCTTGAGGGCCAAATCTGCGGCGGGATCGCCCAGGGTGTGGGCCAGGTGCTGATGGAGGACATCCGCTTCGATCCAGCTTCGGGGCAACTGCTGACGGGCTCGTTCATGGATTACGCGATGCCGCGGGCCGACACTCTCTCGGCGATCGATTGCGAGAGCAACCCGGTGCCGACCGAGACCAACCCGCTCGGGGTCAAGGGTGCGGGCGAAGCGGGCAATGTCGGCGCCCTGCCGGCCGTTGCCAACGCCCTCGTCGACGCGCTCTCCCCGCTCGGCATCCGCCACCTCGAAATGCCCGCCACCCCCGAGCGCCTCTGGCGCGCGATCCGAAAAGGAAGCCAATGAGCATGCGAACGCACCGAAAAGTTGGCAAGTAGATGCCGGGGCTGATCCGCGTCGTTAACGAAAGTGGCTATTATTCAGCCTGGGCTTGTACCTTTGGAGCAGCATGTTCTCGACGGCGAGGTAGATGTTACATGGACCAAACTCCGTCGGCACCGTGTTACCGATCGTAGCGTAGACCTCGCCAGTTCCGTGCCGTTTGAAACATTCCTGCTACGATCTCGAACGGCTGAGAGAGGCTAAGCGCTCTGAAATCGACGCGATCCCAACGCTGGTGGCCGCATGCGCTCTATCCTACGTTGATCATATTGAAGCAGGCGAAGGCACCTGTGAGCGTCGCGCCGGCGAGCATCGCCCGCTGACTGACCAACAGCACCAGCGCTACCAGCTTGGGCGTCCACCACACCTCGCCGTGATGGGACTGCGCCCAGGCCATCAGCGGAATGCTCTTGAGACTGTTACGACAGAGGCGTAGGCTCATTTCGCACATCCTGGGGAGGTGGACGATGCCCAAATATCTCGTGCAAGTGTCAATGAACAAAGACGGCATACGCAACGTCCTGAGCAAGGCCAAGGGTACGGGATTGCGTGCAGCGGTCACTAGATTCGCCGAATCGGCGGGTGGCAAGCTCGACGCCTATTACTTCGCCTTCGGCCAGCACGACGCCGTAGCGATCGTAGACTTTCCCGACAACATCTCCGCGGTGGCATTATCCGTCGCGGCCAACGGCTCCGGTGCCGTCGACCTGGCGATAACGCCGCTCATCACCCCCGAAGAAATGGATCAGGC
>DATNKF010000282.1:0-2937 GCA_035603555.1 Allostellaceae bacterium | reverse complement strand
AAAGCCCGGCGCGTCTGAAAATTCGGCGGTGCCACGGTTCCGGCGACCGAGATTCCGGTATATAGCTTAACCAATGACGGTCATTACCGAATCCGACGCTCTGGCGCGCTTCTGCGCACGACAAGCGGGTGCGAGCTTTGTTGCGGTCGACACCGAGTTCATGCGCGAACGCACCTATTGGCCGATCCTCTGCCTCGTCCAGATAGCCGGTCCCGAGGAAGCGGTGGCGGTCGACGCGCTGGCACCAGGGATCGACCTGACACCGTTGCTTGCGCTGATGGCAGATCGGAGCATCCTCAAAGTGTTTCACGCCGCACGCCAAGACGTGGAGATATTCTTCAATCTCTCCGGCACGGTTCCGGCACCGCTGTTCGACACGCAGATTGCCGCAATGGTTTGCGGATTCGGTGATGCCGCGAGTTACGAGACACTCGTCGCCAAACTCGCCCAAGCGTCCCTCGACAAGTCTTCCCGGTTTACCGACTGGTCACACCGGCCCCTTACCGAGCGGCAGATTCACTATGCCCTCGCCGACGTCGTCCATCTGCGCACGGTCTACGAGCGGCTGCAGCAGCGTCTGGCGTCGAACGGCCGGGCCGCCTGGTTTGCCGAGGAGATGGCCGGATTGTCGGATCCATCGACATACCGGAACGACCCGCACGATGCGTGGCGGCGATTTCGCTTGCGCGGCCGGATCGACGCCCGGTTCTTTGCCATTCTGCGCGAACTGGCGGCGTGGCGCGAGACAGCGGCTCAACAACGAAATCTGCCCCGCGGCCGGATCATGCGGGACGAGGCGGTGCTCGAGATCGCCGCTCATTCGCCCAAAACGATCGATGCCCTGGCGAGGACGCGCAGCCTCGGCAAGGGGATCGCCGAAGGCAAACTGGGCAACGAGATCCTCGACGCGGTCCGGCGCGGTCTGGCCGAGACCAAGGCCCTGGCGCCGCCGGCGCGAGCCGACGTACCCCCCGGCCTCGGTCCGCTCGTCGAATTATTGCGGGTGCTGCTGAAGCAGCGATGCGAAGAACACCAAGTCGCGCAAAAGCTGGTAGCGACGGCCGATGATCTCGAGGCGGTCGCGGCCGACGACGACGCACCAGTGCCGGCGCTTTCCGGCTGGCGTTACGAGATCTTCGGCAAGGATGCGCTAGCTCTGAAGCACGGCAGGCTCGCGATGACGGTTTTGAGAAACCGCATCAGTCTGGTCGAGCTGGCGGACGGCGACCTTCGTCAGCAATAGCGCCGCCGATCGGGTTTGCGACAGTAGTATCCCTATCCCCTACCGCGGGCCTCCGCCTCGGTTCCCGCCGCCTCACCACAGGTGTAGCGCCGAGAGACCCGGCGAGGACCTGGAGACGGCGTTGCACCGTCTCGCCGACATAGAGGCTGCCGGTCGGTGGGATTTCGAGGACCAGGCTGTTTTCCTCGCGGTACAACCAGGCGTCAGACAAGAAATCAGTCGTGCCGCCGCACAGGGTATAGGCGAAACGAAGTGCCAGGCCGAGCGTGCGAACCTCCGCGGCGGATCGTTCGTCGAGCAATTGGCGGGTCGGTTCCTTGACCGGATCGTCGACGCCGCCGCCATAGCGGGTATGCAGCACCGCCGCGACAAATACCCGCTCAGCGTGGCTGATGCCGGCGAACGGCATCCTCAAGCTCCGGATAAAGGCCAGCTGGGCGCGGTAGTCGGGGTGCTCGCTCCAAGCGATGTCACTGAGCCAGCAAGCGGCGCGATGAAGTCGCTCGGCCTGCTCGGACAGGTTAGGGAACAATGCTGCCGTCCACTGCTGCAATCGGTCGCCATCGAGGCGGAACCGGCTTTGGCCTCGGGCTATCGCCGCACAAGCCGCGATCAGGGGATGCGACCCTCTTTCCCGAGCCGGAATCAACCCATAAGCGTAACCTTCGCGCAGCCCAAATGCAGAGAAAATCACGTTTTGTGGTCGCGCTGCCGCTAACAACTTGCGCAAGATTATCGCTGCAAGCGGCACGACTTCCAGGCGCTTGCGCGAGATCGTGGTAATCCTTTCCAGCGACTTCCGCGACAGCCGCCCGATGATGTCGAAAAAGGCCTCGGCCTCGCGCCGGGCAACTGTGTATTGGTGAACGATGTGGAGCGGATAGTGGGTATGCTCCATGTGCAGCCGCGCGATCGCCCGTGCCGCGCCACCGACCAAATACAAGTTCTTGCCCGCCGCCGCGAACATCGAGACCGACCCGGCGAGCGCGCGCTCCGTCGCCTCGGAGACGGCCCTGGCGCTGTCGCCGAGCTCGGCGAGACGCAGCGGCCCGAGCGGCAGCGTCACCCCCCGACCTATCTCGCCGATTTCTCCGGCAAGCGAAGGACCGCCTGCCCTGACCCGTATCAATTCGACGCTACCCCCGCCCAGGTCGACGACCAACCCGTCGGCTTCGGGTATTCCAGCGAGCACGCCCGTAGCGGACAGTCGCGCCTCCTCGGCGCCGTCGATGATCTCGACCGGCACTCGGCACTGCGATTCGACCTCCGCGGCAAATGATCGGCCGTCACTGGCATCGCGCACCGCAGCGGTCGCCAATACCGCAAGGTGCTCGGCGCCGACGGCGCGGGCGAGCGCGACGAACCGGCGCAAATTGACAAGCGCGAGCGTCTTGCCCTCTGGGTTCAGCCTTCCCGTCGAGGCGATACCCCGGCCAAGGCCGCACAGCACCCTCTCGTTCAGCAGCGGGAACAAGGCGCCGCCGAGACGGTCGAAGACCACAAGGCGCAGCGAGTTCGAGCCTAAATCGATGACCGCAATGCGGCCGGTGGTAGGGATCACGTTCGGCTCGGTCATCAAATCAGCGAACGACCAGTCTTGGGTGACCCCGCTTCAGAGCCGTACCGCGCCCCGACAAGCTCGGGTTCGTCATGAAATACGTATGGGCCGAGAAGGCCTCGTCATCGATCGGGAC
>DATNKF010000281.1:0-2617 GCA_035603555.1 Allostellaceae bacterium | reverse complement strand
CGGTGAAATCGTCGCTGGTGAACTGGCTGCCCTGGTCGGTATTGAAGATCTCGGGGCGGCCGTAGCGAGCGAGCGCTTCCTCGAGTGCATCGACACAAAAATCAGCGCCGAGCGTGTTGGACAATCGCCACGCCAGCACCGTTCGGCTCACCCAGTCCATGATGACCACCAGGTAGAGGAAGCCTTTGGCCATCGGGATGTAGGTAACGTCCGAGCACCATACCTGATTGACCCGCTCGATCGCGATCCCACCGAGGAGGTATGGGTAGATCTTGTGGGCCGCTGCCTGTTTGCTCGTGTTCGGGCGTGGATAGATCGCCACCAGTCCCAGCAGCCGCATCAGGCGTCGGACCCGTTTGCGATTGACGACATGGCCCTGCGTCGCCAACCACGCCGCCATCCGCCGCGAGCCGTAATAGGGCCGAGCCAGATACTGCCGATCGATCAGCGCCATGATCGCAAGATCCTCGGCGCTGACCTCGGCCGGCTTCCGGTAGACTGCCGAGCGCGACACCGCCAGCAACCGGCATTGCTGGGATACCGGCAGTACCGGGTTCACGCGCTCGACCATCGTGCGCCGTTGCGCCCGGCTCATTTGCCGAGCTTTCGTGCCAAAAAATCGTTTTCGACCTTCAACTGGCCGATCTGCCGGTACAGAACATCGACCTGCGCCTCGTTGCTGGTCCCCTCCTCCGCTGAACCGCCGCCCTCGAAAACGCGCGCTGCACCGTCCAGCAGCTGCTTCTTCCAGTTGTAGATCTGGTTCGGATGCACCCCGAACTCACTCGCCAGCTCGCCGATCGTCCGGTCCCCTCTGACCGCCGCCAGCGCCACCTTCGCCTTGAACCCCGCATTATGTTTCTTCCGTGTCCGCTTCATGTCCTGCTCCCGCGCTATCCGCGCGTTCTAGGGGCAGGGCTCCACCTTAGCCAGCTGTCTCATTTTCGGGGTCCACCTCAGTATGCCGGTTTGTGTTCGGATTAAATAAAATGGGTGGCGAAGGGAGAAATGCCGCCGGAGGTATATTCGTGCACCAACGCCTTCCGGACCTGATCAAGCCCTAGACCCGCTCGGCTTAAGGAACCCAGCCCGTTTCCAGCAGCGTATTCCCTTTGGCCGGGGCAGCCGACGGCTTCGCGGCTTGTGTCACCGTGCCGGGCAGGGGCCGCTTCACCAACAGGCGGGTGACGTCACGGATGTCGGCGACCTTCTCCAGCGTCTCGAGTCGTTCGAACAGCGGCATGATGTCCTGCTTGGGCAGGGCGCGGCGGGCGCAATCGTCGAATTTCTCCCACAGCTCTTCGCCCGACATCGGGTGGTCGCCGCCGCGGCCGGCCATGTCGTCGACGCGGCGCGAGAGGACGCGGCCGTCGTTCAGGGTCACGCGGACCTCGGCGCTAAACTGCGCGTCGGCATCGTCGGCCATGTCCGGATGCGGGAAGGCGGTGGTCCTGGCCAACAGCGCCTGGATGCGCGGGTCGAAATGCGCGTCACCCTCGAAATCGGCAATACGCACCGCGCCGTCGAGCAGGGCGCGGGCGACCGCGTATTGCACGCTGAACTTGGCCTGGAGCGGCGTCTGCGGGCTGGGATTGTCGGTGTGCGGCAGGCGGCGGCTGTGCGGCATGATCTCGATCTTCGCCGCGTCGTCGGCGCGGATGCCTTCCTGCTGGCGGAGCGCGAGCATCATGGCGATAGCCGGGTGGGTGCTGCCGCAGCAGGGAAACTGCTTGAGGCCCATGGTCTTGCCGGTGACCTCGAGCGGGTCGGCCCAATGATCGAAGATCTTGTCGGCGTCATAGTTGCCAGGGCCGTTGAAGGCGTTGAAGAACCCTTGCTTGTGCTCGAGCACGGCCGGGTTGGCGTCGTAGCCGGCTTCGGCGAGCAGGGCGGCGAGCAGGCCGTTGCGGGCGGACTGGCCGACATGCAGGGGTTTGACCATGGTGCCAAAATTGGCCTTCACGCCAGAGGCGAAGGAGGCTGCGATGGCAAGGGCAACGGAAAGTCGTTCCTCGTCGAGGCCGATCAGGTGACCGACGGCGGCGGCGGCGCCGAAGACGCCCATCGTCGCGGTGGGGTGCCAACCCTTGTCGTAGTGGTGAAAGTTGACGGCGCGGGCCAGGCGGATCTCCGTCTCGATGCCGAGCACGTAGGACTGGACGAGTTGCGCGCCGGAGAGACGGCGCTCCTCGGCGACCGCCAGAAGGGGCGCGACGAGGGGGGCGGACTGGTGGCCGCCCATCGGTTGGCTGAAATCGTCGTAGTCCAGCGCGTGCGACGCCGTGCCGTTGAAAAAGGTGGCATCGAGCGCCGAGGTCTTGTGGTTCGTGCCGAACAGGGTGCACGGCCCAGGCGCCTCGGCGATGCCGGGGGTGCGAAGCAGGTTGGTGGCGCAGGGTTCCGCCGAGCCCGCAAGGGTTACGCCGATCGTGTCGATGATCGCCGTCCTGGAGAGCTCGATCGCCTGTTTGGTAACGTTCTTATCGCCAAACGAACGGATGCGCTCGGCCAGGCGCTGAATGACGGTCTGGCTCATGCGGCCGCTCCCGCTATTGCGCGGCTGTTCGACTCGAGCTTCGCCGCGGCGTGGCCGGCGATGCGGCCGAAGGTGGCTCCC
>DATNKF010000280.1:0-7362 GCA_035603555.1 Allostellaceae bacterium | reverse complement strand
CGGAAGCGAGCACCGGCAATACGGCGATCTCGCCAAGGCGAGATGAGGACGCCAATGACAGCCCGAACGATTGTCGCTCGGCATGCCTCATCGCCGTCAAGTCCTGCGCCTGCGGCGCACCGCTTCGCGGCTTCGCGACTTAAGTGCCCGGGGGGAGAGTCTGATGCGGGGGTTCGAATTCACCTGTTATAAGGTGTTGCCGTGAGCGCCGAACTGCACAAGTACTGGCGGTGGTCGAGACCGCGACGCGGGTCACGACGCCGACGCTGCACAGCTCGCTGGCCGTGCCGGCGATGATCGCCGAAGCCGGTGATCGAGCAGCACGCCGTTTCCTCGATTTTTTCGCCGCCTCGATCGAGAACGACAACACGCGCATGGCCTATTACCGGGCCGTGTGTTCGTTCTTCACCTGGCTCGAGGAGCATAGTATCGGCGCGCTCGTCGATATCGAGCCCTTCCATGTCGCCGCGTACCTCAAGGCATTGAAGGTGTCCGATGCCGGTAATCCGGCAGTGAAAGGGCGCGCAGCGGCCAGGCCCACTGTTAAGCAGCACCTTGCCGCGATCCGCATGTTATTCGACTGGCTGATCGTCTGCCAGGTCCTCGCCATAAACCCGGCGCATGCGGTGCGCGGACTGAAGCATGTGGTGAACCGTGGCAAGACACCGGTTCTCAGTGAGGAGCAAGCCAGACGGCTGCTCGAGAGCATTAGGGTCGTAAAGAAGGTGACTTTGTCTGACGGTACGGAAACGGAAGTGCCCTGGCTCGTGGGCCTGCGCGACCGGGCGCTGATCGCAGTGATGACATACACGTTTGCACGCATCAGCGCCGTCGTCGCAATGCGCGTCGCGGACTATTTTCCTAACGGCAAGCGCTGGTGGGTGCGGCTGCAGGAGAAAGGCGGCAAGCGCCACGAGATGCCGGCGCATCACAAGCTCGAGCAGTTCCTCGACGAGTATCTCGCCGCCGCCGGTGTCCGCGATCAGGACAAGACCCCCTCTTCCGCTCGGCGCTCGGAAGGACCGGGGTGCTGACGGAGCGGCCGATGCATCGCATCGATGCCTATGAAATGGTACGCCGGCGCACGGCCGAGGCGGGCTTGAAGGGGAAGCTCGGATGCCACGTCTTCCGGGCGACCGGCATCACCGCGTATCTCGAAGCCAGAGGCGCGCTCGAAAACGCGCAGGCCATGGCTGCGCATGAAAGCCCGCGCACCACCAAGCTCTACGACCGCACGAGCGACGCGATCACGCTCGATGAGATCGAGCGGATTACGATTTAAGAGCGTCGTTCAACCCATTGATTGCAGAGGAAGATATAGCGAAACCTTCTTGCATTTACGGTCTGGATGTGCTACATTGTAGCTCAAAGAGAGGTTTTGCCATGACCGCCAATACTGTCGTGCGCGCTCGTATCGACGAGAAGATCAAGAGGGAAGCCGCCGCCGTGCTGGAGGCGATGGGCCTCACAGTGTCGGACGCTTTTCGCCTGATGATGGTGAAGATTGCCAAGGAGAAGGCTCTCCCGTTCGAACCGCTGGTGCCCAGTGAGGAAACGATTGAGGCCATGAAGGCTGCGCGGCGCGGCGAGCTGACAACGGTCGGCCCGCCGGGGAAGCTGGTCGCGAGCCTGAATGCGGATTGTTAAACACACCAGCCGTTTTCGGCGCGACTACAAACGTGAGAAATCGGGCCGATACGCCAAGCGCCTTGATGCCGAGTTGCTGGAGGCCGTGACGCTGCTCGCGAAGGACGAGCCGTCAGCGCACCGGTATTTCGATCATCCGCTCAGCGGCGAGTGGAGCGATCACCGCGACTGCCACATCAGGCCCGATCTGGTCCTCATTTATCGAAAGCCGGACGACACCAGCCTCGAGCTTGTTCGGCTCGGCTCGCACAGCGAGCTTGGCCTGTAGGCGGCAGTTCGCAGCACAATGTAAGATCGATACAGGACGTTACATTGGTGGATGGACGCGCAAGGGCAGGGGCGGAATTCGAGAGCTTGGACGCAGGGGGAGGATCAGAGCCCCTACCTTAGTCCGGCACGAAATTCATCGCGATCCCGTTGATGCAGTAGCGTAGATGGGTCGGTGGAGGACCGTCGTCAAAGATGTGTCCAAGATGACTTCCGCAGTTCGCACAATGAACCTCGGTTCGGACCATGCCGATGGATGTCTCGACGGCACCCTCGATGGATCAGTGACGCTGGGCTAGCCGGTCCCGCTTTCGAACTTGCCTTTTGATTCAAATAGCGGGTGGCCACAGCCAGCGCATGAAAATCTGCCGGGTCTCTTTTCCAGAAGCAGTGCGCAGCTCCCCGGCGCCTCCGTCCCGTGAGATCGCATTACGAGATACTGCTCGGGCGTTAGAATCTGGCGCCATTCGGCATCGCTGCGCGTGACTGCATAGGCCTTACCCGCCATGTCGGTTTCCTCTCGCGGCGCTCTCTTCAACCGGTTACATCTCTTCGTATCAGCGATGCTACTTGGGCTCCCGGTTTCCACGACACCGGATTAAACCCTATACATGGGTTGGTTATGCCGGCCGATTGGCCGAGGCGGGAAATGAGTCGGCACTGCGTTACGGCCTGGTTGGCCTCGGAGGGCTCGCCATGACAGCATTTCTGTCCCGTTTGTTCCGTCGTCCGCGCGTGGATGCGCCGGTATGGATCGAGGTTGGTGAGTTGCAGTGCCGCCTCGCGGCCGGCGACGCCGTTATCCTTGTCGATGTGCGTCAACCCGAGGAATTCACCGCGCCTCCGGGCCACCTGCCCGGTGCTGTCAACGTGCCGCTGGCCGATCTATCAGGCCGGGCCGGCGAACTTGCCGCGCGGCGAGAACCGGTCGTGCTGGTTTGTAAAACCGACCGCCGATCTGCCCGGGCAGCGACAGAGCTACTTGCCGCCGGCTTACGGGATGTCGCCGTCCTTCGTGGCGGAACAGACGGGTGGCACCGACGAGGGCTGGCTCTCGAATAGTTGTGGGAGTATCTGCCGGTCGGAAATCGCAAACGACTGAGGGCTGACGGACCTGAGTAGCGCCCGACCGGCGCATCAACCCCGGCTGCAAGCGGCCCCGCCGAGCACGCAGAATTTGGCGCAATGCGGGTGGTTGAGCGAGACTGGGCCGCTCGCCCCGGCCAGGCTCGGGCCAAGATCCCAGAGCGGGTCGTAGGGCAAAAGGGTGCAAGCGATGACGCTCGGCTGCGCGGCGCCCTTGTGTTTTACAACCATGCGCGACGTCGCGCACATCACGCTCTCCGGCGATTTGCCGAGAATGCCCCAGCATGCCTCCGTTATCTCCGGCACATCGACGGTCGCATCCATTTCCGGGAAAATCATCAGCGCCACCGGGTCATCTGCGTCGAGCGCGATGCCGAGCTTGGCGAAGAGGTGGGCAAAACCGCGGCGCAGCACGGCTTCCGGCTCGCCCGACAAAAATCGGCTGGCGACGTTGATCGAGAAGCCGTTCTCGGCGAGCCAGACGAGCCCGTCGATCGTCGGTGCCCAACTGCGCCTGCCTCGCTCCAGCTCATGGACGGCGCGGCCGTAATGGTCGATCGACACGCGCAAGGTCAAACGGTCGCCAAAGCCCTCTCGCAACCGCAGAAGCGCCGGTTTCATCTTGTGCATCGGCTTCATCGCATTAGTCAGCACCATAGCGCGAAAACCGCGCGACAGCACATCGTCGAGCATCGCGGGCAGCTCGCGGTTTAGAAAAGGCTCGCCGCCGGTAAACCCGATCAGCTCGGTGCCGAGCCGCAGCTGCTCGATCTCGTCGAGATAGCGGGTGACCTCTGCGGCGGTCAAATAAGCAAGGCGGTCATTCTTCGGCGAGGATTCGATATAGCAGTTCTGGCATGTCAGGTTGCACAAAGTCCCAGTGTTGAACCATAGCGTCTCCAGCGCTTTGAGCGCAACGTGCGCCCGCCGTTCGCCCCTGGCGGTGACGAGTGGGTCCTGGAATTTGCGCGGGTCCAATCGCGGCGTGGTGTTGGCGAACTCCTGAGTCATGAGGGGCCTCGGTGGGAGGAAACAACAGCTTCGACTGGCGGATTACCCGACATGCGCATTTCTGGCCTCATCGGCAAGCCAGGCAGCAGCTATGGCCGCGCACGACCAAGCGCTACGGCCGTTCCTCGGACACCATCAGACTCGACGACGATTTAAAGCGTCCACTTGTCGGGTGCGGCCGATGTTGACCGCCGAGGATGTCGCCAAGCGGATTGCTGCCGGGGTGCGCTTTTGTTGAGACCGGTGCGCCGTGGGCATTCGGCTGAGAGCGGCGACCGCGATTGTGCGAGAGTACGGAGAGAATTCTGGCGGCTTCTGTCAAAATCTGGCCCGCTTTCGGTGATTGGCTTAGCGCACGATGAGACCGCCGGCCAACCCCTTGCCAAGCCATCATTTGGTCGACGCGGTGATCGCCTGGGTGGACGCGACCGCCCATCATCTCGATACAGAAGACGCCCCGCTGCGTACAGCGCGCGGACGCGTGCTCACGGAAGATATGCGTGCCGTCTGGGCGATCCCTACCAGCGATCGCGCGGCCCTGGATGGATTTGCCGTCCAGGCGAGCGCGTCTTTAGGGGCGAGCGCCTACAATCCTGTTCGGCTCCCATCGATTGCGGTGGCTGCCGGCGATGCCTTGCCGGCGGGGACCGACGCCGTAGTCCCGCTTGAGTCTGCCGAGCCCGATGAGCAAGCCTACATCGAGGTCGTCGAGGCAGCGGCGGCTGGTCACAATGTCGAACAGCAGGGCGCCATCGCGACGGTCGGAGCGACACTGGTGCCCGCCGGAACGCAACTTGCCGCGCGCCATATCGGGTTGCTGGCGATCGCCGGCCTGTTCCGGGTCCCGGTCGTCCGCCGGCCGCGTGTGCGGATATTGCTTGCTAAGCCGGCGCAGGCGGACGCATGGGAGGACAGCAACGGGCCGATGATCCGCGCCGCGGTCGAGCGCGACGGGGGTGTCGTCGGAGAATGCATCGCCGTCGAGCGTGACCTTATGGCCATCAGCGGCGCGTTGGTCGAAGCGGGCGTAGATATTGTCCTTGTCATCGGCGGGACCGGGCCGGGAAGCGACGATCACTCGGCTGCGGCGCTCGCCGAGGCGGGCGAACTCGCGATCCATGGCGTGGCGCTGCGTCCGGGGGAAACCGCCGGTCTCGGCCACACCGTCAGCGGGATGCCGGTCGTGCTGTTGCCGGGCGCGCCGGCTGCCTGTCTGTGGAGCTACGAGCTGTTCGCCGGACGGGCAATTCGGCGTCTCGGCGCGCGTGGTTCTGAGCTCCCTTACCGATCGCGCGAGATGATTACGGCGCGGAAAATCGTGTCGGCTATCGGTATGACCGAGATCTGCCCGGTTCGCTGCGGCGCGGGTGACACCGTCGAACCCCTGCCCTCTTTCGCAGAGACCGGGCTTATGGCGGCGGTCGGCGCCAATGGCTTCGTGATCGTTCCGGAAGGAAGCGAAGGCCATCCGGAACGCGCACGGGTGACCGTCTACCTATATGAGGGGTGCTGAGGCGACGGAAGGGTTCCAGCCATGAACGACATCCCTACGGCTCTGCGGAGCCTCGCTCGCCAAGAGCAGTTTCTCGACGTCGTCGACCGCGACACGGCCACGGCGCGGTTTCACCGGCATCTCAAGCTGCGCCCGCTCGGCGCCGAGACCGTGCCGTTACCACAGGCGCTTGGCCGCGTATTGGCGCGTGAGGTTATCGCCGATGTCGACGTTCCCGGTTTCGATCGAGCCAGCGTCGACGGGTTCGCGGTGCGTGCCGACGATACGGTGGGCGCCAGCGAACGCGCACCGAAAGCGCTGGCGTTGAACGGCGAAATCCTCACCCCCGGCGCGGTGCCGCACCTTACTGTTGCACCCGGTACCGCAACGTTGATTGCGACCGGCGGGATGGTGCCGCGCGGAGCCGACGCCGTCATCATGGTCGAGCACACCGAAACGCGGGATGACGACGCCGCCACGGTGATCGAGGTGCGGCGGGCTGCGGCGGCCGGGCAATTCATCGCCTTCGCCGGCAGCGACCTGGCGCGCGGCGAAACCGTCTTGCGCGCGGGCCAGGTATTGACGTCGCGCGAGATTGGCATGCTGGCGGCGGTCGGTTGCTCGGCTGTCGAAGTCTGGCGGCGGCCGCGGGTGGCCATTATCTCGACCGGCGACGAGATCGTCGCGCCGGGCGAGGCGATCCGCCCCGGCGCGGTCTATGACTCGAACGCCGCGATCCTCGCCGCTGCCGTCGAGGAAGCCGGCGGCAGCGCAAAGCCGCTCGGCATCGGACCTGACGACGAGATAGTGTTATCGCGCCTCGTCGACGAAGGGCTTGTCACATGCGACATGGTGATTCTTTCCGGTGGCACTTCGAAGGGTGCCGGCGATCTGTGCTACCGCGTCATCGCCTCGTTCAATGATCCCGGCATCGTCGTTCACGGCGTTGCGTTGAAGCCGGGCAAGCCGCTGTGCCTTGCCGTCACCGGTGGCAAGCCGATCATGATCCTGCCTGGGTTCCCGACCTCGGCGATCTTCACCTTCCACGAGTTCGTTGCACCGGTGATCCGCGCCTTCGCAGGGTTGCCGGCGGAACAGGCCGAACGGCTGCCGGCGACATTGCCGACGCGCATCGCCTCGGAGCGCGGCCGCACTGAATATCTGATGGTGTCGCTGGTGCGCGGCGACGGTGAAGGGCCGCTTGCCGCCTACCCCAATTCCAAGGGCTCGGGCGCCGTCACCGCCTTCAGCCAGGCCGATGGGTTCATCGCGATCGGCCAGCATGTCGAGAGCGTGCCTGCCGGCACACCGGTCGAGGTGCAGTTGATCGGCCGGGCGCACCTCGCCGATCTCGTCATCATCGGCAGCCACTGCGTCGGGCTCGACGTGCTGATCGGACGGCTGCAATCCGAAGGGATCTCGGTCAAGGCGCTCAATGTCGGCAGCACAGGCGGTCTCGCGGCCGCCAAGCGCGGCGAGTGCGACATCGCCGCCATCCATTTGATGGACCCGGAAACCGGCGAGTACAATCGACCGTTCCTGACCCCGGCGCTGGAGCTCGTGTCCGGCTATCGCCGCTTGCAAGGGATCGTCTACCGCAAAGGCGACCCGCGCTTCGAGGGGCGGTCTATCGAGGACGCAATTGGCGGCGCGATCACCGGGCCGGACTGCCTGATGGTCAACCGCAACGCCGGCAGCGGCACCCGCATCCTGACAGATCGCTTACTCAGAAGCGCAAACCCGCCGGGTTACTGGTCACAGCCGAAGTCGCACAATGCAGTTGGTGTCGCCGTCGCGCAAAACCGAGCCGATTGGGGGATCGCGATAGAGACCATCGCCCGACAATACGGGCTCGGCTT
>DATNKF010000279.1:0-12862 GCA_035603555.1 Allostellaceae bacterium | reverse complement strand
TTCGGACCCGATCGAGGCCGCAATCGATGCGGTCCTGGCCGCTCAGGCCGACAAGGTCGTCGAGTACCGCGCCGGCCGCGACAAGCTCTACGGCTTCTTTGTCGGCCAGGTCATGCGCGCGACCCAAGGCAAGGCCAACCCTGCCCTCGTCAACCAGCTGCTCAAAAACAAGCTGGCGGGGTAGACGGCCGACGCTGTCGAATTGATTTTGCGGCAAATTGTAGAAAAGTCTTTGTATGATAACCTTGGTGGCATTGCTCTAGCAACACGAGCAGCAGTAAACCGGAGGCGCATCATGGGCCGATGGACGCTAGACGATATTCCCTGGGACCGGTTCGATCGCGGCAAGCTCGATCCCGATGTCGTGCGGATCGTCAAGGCGGCGAGCCTCGTCGAGTACAATGGTGGCGCCTACGCCCATCATTTGTGCCGAATTTTTCATGACGATCCCGACTTCCAGCGGACCGCGCGTCGCTGGGGCGAGGAAGAGATCCAGCACGGGCGCGCTTTGGCGCGGTGGGCCGCGATTGCCGATCCGAGCTATGATTTCGCCGCCGCCTTCGACCGGTTTCAGATTGCTTATCGGGTCGATTTCGATTGCGATGCCTCGCGCCGCGGCTCGCGTTCGGGCGAGATGATCGCGCGCTGCATGGTCGAAGTCGGAACCAGCTCGTACTACTCGGCATTGCGCGACGGGGTGCGGGAGCCGGTGCTCAAGGAGATCTGCCGCAACATCGCGGCCGATGAGGTCCGTCACTACACGATATTCTACAAGAACCTGACCCGCTGCCTCGAGAAAGAGCGGATCGGCTTTTGGCGGCGGCTCCGAGTGGGATTCGGGCGGATTGCCGAAGCCCAGGACGACGAGCTTGCTTGTGCGTATTTTGCCGCGAACGAGGATACAGGCCCCTACGATCGGCGCCATCACAGTCGCGCTTATGAGCGGCGGGCATTGGCGCTATACGGCGAACCGCATGTCCGGCACATCGTCGCGATGGCGTTCAAAGCCGTTGGGCTCTCGCCGAGTGGCCGGCTTGCCCGCGCCTCGAGCCGCCTCGCCTGGAACGCTATGCGATACCGCGTAATCCGCCTAACGAAGGCGGCAGCCTAGGCGCCTAGCCCAGGAGCCTGCGCGCTTCTGCCGCCTGCGTTTGGAAAGATTGCAGCAGCCGGGCTTCGGGGGTCGGCGCACAATTGGTGTAGCCGGCACCGAGTTCTCTCAGCTGCGAGGCGTTGCGCGGAAATGCGGCATGGTTCAACGGCAGGGCGAGCCGGGCGCCAGCGCCCTTCTTGACCGCCTCGCGGACCCGGTCGATCGCCGCGACCAGCCTAGGGTGATCAGGCTGGCCGCTGACGCCGAGCGATCTCGACAGATCGGACGGCCCTACCGCCAACAGATCGACGCCTTCCACGGCGGCGATCTCGTCGATTCGCTCGACCGCTTCCATGTCCTCGATCATGCAGGCCAAGAGGATCTCGCGGTTCGATTGGGCCATATGCTCGACGAGCGGGATCTTGCCGTAGTCCGCGGCGCGGCTGCCGGCCGCCATGCCTCGATCACCCTGCGGCGGATAGCGGACGGCCTTGACCGCGGCGCGGGCCGTTGCGGCGTTACCGACATGGGGCACCTGGATGCCTTGCACACCCATGTCCAACAGCCGCAGAATAAAGGCGGGATCGAAGCCCGGGGTGCGAACGATTGGCGTGATCTCGACACGCTCAGCCGCCATCACTGCGAGCTGCACATCGTGCAGGTCGAAGCTGGTGTGTTCCATGTCGATGAAAGCCGCATCGAAGCCGGCCAGCCCGATCAGCTCGACGATCTGCGGGTCGGCGATGCCGCCGACATGGGTTCCCAAGGCGAGACCACCCTCGCTCAGGATGCGTTTGACCCGGTTCCCCTTCATGTCCCCTCCCTCTGCTTTTCGCCGTTGGGCTAGGCAGCCCGCGCTGACCGCGAACGCCGCAGGCTGGCGATGATCATGTCGGTGTCCATGACGTCGCCGAACATATTGTAGAACCCCGTAAGCGATGCGTCGTGCTCCTCCTGGCTCAGCGCGGCGTTGCCGTCGCTGACCATGATCGTGCGGAAGTTCGTCATATTGGCGTCGCGTGCCGAGCTTTCGCAGCACACATTGGTGACGGTCCCGGTGATCAACACCGTGTCGAAGTCCCGTGCCCGCAGCCGGTCGGGAAGCTCCGACGTCCCGGGCATGAAGGCGCTGTAGCGATATTTCTTGATGATTTCGTCCTCCGGCCGCACGTCGAGATCGGGCCACAGCTCATGGCCGAGCGTGCCTTCGGAAAGTGCCGCGATGCGCTTGGCGCGATACTCGGGTGTCGGCAGCTCGTAGGCTACCGACCACTCGCTGAAGCACCGCTCGTCATGGGTCATCTTGATCCAGAACACGCCGCCGCCGGTCTCGCGCACCGCCGCCGCCAAGCGGTTGACCGCGGGTACGATGTCGCGCGCCGCCGCCACGGCGGCAAATTCGACTGCTTCGTTCATAAAGGCGTGCTGCAGGTCGATGACGACGAGCGCCGTCCGCGCCGGGTCTACATCGGCGAAGGAGTGCTCCGCGCCGCGGCGTTGGATCACGCGCTCTACGATCGGGTCAGGGATGGTCGCACCGTTCACTCTCATTGGAATTCCCCAATCGGATCAGGTCGGTGTCGGTGCGTCCGGGTGGAGCAGCTTGGCGTCTCGCAAATCTGTCCACAGCGCCGACGGGATATGATAACGCAGAAGCTCCAAATTGGCCTCGAATTCCGCGACACTGCGCGGACCCGGAATGATCGCGACGACGGCGGGGTGGGCGAGCGGAAACTGCAACGCCGCCGCCGCCAGAGGCACCTGGTGACGGTCGCAGGCTCCCCTGATCGCATCAACCCGAGCGACCACCTCCGGCGGAGCGACCGTGTAGTTCCAGCTATCGCGCCCGGCGAGGATCCCGGAATTCAGTGGCCCGCCGACAACGATCGACACACCCGAGGAAAGACATTTCGGCAAGAGATCATCGAGCGACGCCTGCTCGAGCAAGGTATAGCGCCCGGCGAGCAGAAAGGCGTCCCAGTCGCCCCATTCCAGCGCCTCCAGCAGCACTTCTTGTTCGTTGACGCCAATTCCGATCGCCCGTACGACACCGGAACCACGCAGCTTTTCGAGCGCATCATAGCCGCTGTCGCGCAGTGTGCGCATGAGGCCGGGATGCGCTTCGCGACCGTGCTGAAAGCTACCGATGTCATGGACAAAGAGCACGTCGATCCGCGCCAGACCGAGCCGCTGCAGACTGTCCTCGAAGGCACGCATGATCCCGTCGTAGGAGTAGTCAAACACGACTTCGAACGGCATCGCGGGCTGGTGTGTCTGGGCCGCGGCCGGTTTCGTGCGCGGGTACAGCAGTCGCCCGACCTTTGTCGACAGGACCCATTCGTCGCGCGGTACCGCGCGCAGCGCGTCGCCGACGCAACGCTCGGCTTGTCCGAAGCCGTAATAGGGCGCAGTGTCGACATAGCGGACACCGGCCGCCCAAGCCGCGCGCGCAATCGCTTCGGCCTCCTCGCGGGTCACCGGTATCCGGTGACCGCCCATGGTCGCGCAGCCGAGGCCGAGCACGGTTACTTCGAGCGAGGTTCGCCCGAGCGCGCGCTTCTCGAAATTCATCATCCCGCGATCTCCAGTCAGCCGGGAATTAATTAGCCCGGACATTCGCGGTGTGAGTGTGATTAGTTATAGTTAACGAATAGATACTTGCTCGAAGGAGCTGCGATGATTTTGGTCTTTGGCTCGATCAATGCCGATCTGATCATTCCGGTTCCGCGGCTGCCGCGCCCAAGCGAGACCGTTCTCGGCGACGACTACGCGCTGCTCCCCGGCGGAAAGGGTGCGAATCAGGCCTTGGCTGCCCGCCGTGCCGGCGCTGCGGTCGTGCTCGCGGGCGCCGTCGGTGCGGATGCCTTTGCCGATATCGCGCTCGACTTGCTGCGCCGTGCGGGTGTCGATACGCGGCTGGTGAGGGTCGTCGAGCAGCCGACGGGCTGCGCCGCGATCATGGTTTCGAAGGAAGGGGAGAACCTGATCGCGGTGGCCCCGGGCGCCAATATGAGCGTGCGGTCCGGCGAGGTTGCCGACGAACTGCTCGGCCCGGATGTCACTCTTGTCGCGCAGATGGAGGTTTCGTCCGGCGAAACCGAAGCGCTGATCCGGCGCGTGCGGACGCATCATGGTCGCGTCCTGCTCAACTTGGCGCCTGCCGTGCCAATCGCGCCCGCGTTGTTCGGGGAAATCGATCTCGCGATCGCCAACGAGAGCGAAGCGACAACGCTGGGGTCGGATCCGGCGCGGCTCGCCATGCGGCTGCGGCAAGGGCTTGTGATAACGCGAGGTGCAGCGGGATCAGTGGCCTTCCTGCGCGATGGGATGCGACTGGAAGTGCCGGCGCTGCCAATCGAGCCGCTCGACACGACCGGCGCCGGCGATACTTTTGTCGGCGTTCTCGCCGCGGCGCTCGATCTCGGGTCGGCCCTGGAAACTGGCCTGCGCCGGGCGAGCGCAGCCGCGGGTCTGGCTTGCCTGGCGCGCGGCGCGCAAACGGCGATGCCCGATGGCGAAATGATCGCTGCAGCGGTCAGTCGGCTAAGCTTCTGAGTTAAATGTCAAAGATTTTTCGCAGCGGCGCAGTGTATCCGGAATTCGGCCAGGATATCGAAGTATAGCTGGCGCTTGAACGAAACGATCACATCGGCGAGCCGCTCGGGCGATACCCATTTCCAGGCGTCGAATTCCGGATGCTCGGTGGCGAGGTCGATATCCGAATCATCCCCGGTAAAGCGCATGGCGAACCATTTCTGCTGCTGGCCGCGATAGCGCCCGCCCCATATTCCGTGGGAGAGTTCGGCTGGCAGGTCGTACTTGAGCCAGCCTTGGCTCTCGCCGAGGAGTTCCGCCTTGTCGGTGCCGATCTCTTCCCTGAGTTCGCGCAACGCGGCCTGAAAGGGCGTCTCGCCCGGGTCGATCCCACCTTGGGGCATCTGCCAAGCCGGCATTGCCGGCATATCGATACGTCGGCCGACGAACACCTCACCCGCGCGGTTTAACAGCATGATGCCGACCCCCGGGCGGTATCCCGGTGTCTTGGCTGACATAAGACGTCCCGAAGCAGCCCTCGCTTTTGGCCGCTAGTTGACCACGCGGCCGTTGAACAGCGCGATGCCGCGCAGCATGTCCACCGCGCGGGTTAGCTGGTAGTCGGCCGGCGTGCCCATGATTGACGGATCAACCGAACTTTGCTCGGCACCGCCTTCGACCGCGTCGTCCCTCTTCAGATCAGTAGCCGTGGCCGCCTTGGCCTCGCCCTTCTCGGGAGGTTTTTCGATCTTGGCGGCCTCGACGATAATGTCAGGATCGATTCCCTTTGCTTGGATTGATCGCCCCGAGGGCGTGTAGTAGCGCGCGGTCGTGAGCCGCATTGCCCCGTGTCCGGGCAGCGGAATGATGGTCTGGACCGATCCCTTACCAAACGAGCGCGTGCCGAGAAGGATTGCGCGGTGGTGGTCCTGCAAAGCACCGGCGACAATTTCGCTCGCTGAAGCCGAGCCGCCGTTGATCAGCACGACCATGGGAAGCCCGGCGGCGATGTCTCCGGCACGGGCGTTGTACCGCTGGGCGTCTTCGCCGCGCCGGCCTCGGGTCGAAACAATCTCGCCCTTCTCGAGGAACGCATCCGAGACCGAGACCGCTTGGTCGAGCAGCCCGCCCGGGTTGTTGCGCAGGTCGAGAACCACCCCGACGAGCTTGTTGCCCGCCTGCTGCTTGAGGCTCTTCATCGCGTTGTTGAGGCCGGTATCGGTCTGCTCATTGAAGGTCGTTACCCGGACGTAACCGATATTGTCGCCCTCGAGATGGGAGCGGACCGACTGAATCTTGATCGTCGCTCGGATCAGCTTGACATCGAAGGGATCGCGCCCCTCGCGCCGGATCGTCAGCTTGATTTCGCTGCTGACCGGCCCACGCATTTTTTCGACCGCCTCTGGCAAGGTCATCCCTTGGACCGGCTCGCCGTCGAGATGGGTGATCAGATCGCCGGGCTTAAGCCCAGCGCGGGCGGCTGGGGTGTCGTCGATCGGCGAGACGACCTTGACGAGACCGTTCTCCATCGATACTTCGATTCCGAGACCGCCGAACTCGCCTCGGGTCTGCACCTTCATGTCGTTGAAGTTCTTCGTGTTCAGATAATTCGAATGGGGGTCGAGCGAGGTCAGCATCCCGTTGATCGCCGACTCGACCAGAGAATTGTCGCTGACATCGTCGACATAATCGGCGCGTACGCGTTCGAACACCTCACCGAACAGTTTGAGCTGTTTGTAAGTCTCCTCCGAATTCGGGCTGGCAGCCCCGAGATCCTGGTGCAGAGAAAACAGCGCAACCGCTACGACCGCTGCCGCGAAAAGACCCGAACGCTTCATTCATTGATCCTGCTGGTTGGGGTCCGATCGGCTCACGACCCGCGATCTTGCTCGTCCTATGATATCTGCCGCCGAGTGCAATGATCAAGCCGAGCCCTGTCCGCGAAGCCTTAACACCCATCTCAACCTGCCGCATTCCCCACCATAGCGGCGATTAGCGAGTGACCGGTCATCACCGCCGGCTGCGGGAGGCCCAGGAGGTCGAGCAACGTGGGGGCCACGTCGGAGAGGCGGCCATCTGCGAGATGCTGGATTGGCCTCGGCGGGTTGACGACGACGAACGGCACCGGGTTCAGCGTGTGTGCCGTATGCGGCTCGTCCGTTTCCGGGTCGCGCATCATCTCGGCATTGCCGTGATCGGCAGTAATGACCAGCGTGCCGCCAGCTTGCTCGACCGACTCCGACAACCGGCCAAGGCAGGCATCAACGGTCTCAACCGCCTTGACCGCCGCGTCGAGGCGGCCGGTATGCCCCACCATGTCGGTATTCGCATAGTTCAGCACGATGACGTCGAAACGGTGAGATCTTATCGCCTCGACCACTCGGTCGGGCACCTCCGGCGCCGACATTTCAGGCTGCTGGTCGTAGGTCGCGACCTTGGGCGACGGCACCAGGATTCGCTCCTCGCCGGCGAAGACCGCCTCACGCCCGCCGTTGAAAAAGAACGTTACATGCGCGTACTTTTCGGTCTCGGCGATGCGCAGCTGCCTCAGCCCGGCGCGTGATACGACCTCGCCGAAGGTATCCCTGAGATCCTCTGCCGGGAACAGCGTGCCGAGGAAGCGGTTTAGTTCGGTCGAATACTCGACAAGCCCGAGCATCGCGGCAAACGTGACACGCGTTCCGCGTGCGAAACCCGAGAAATCCGGGTCGAGCAGGGCTGTGGCGATCTCGCGCACCCGGTCGGCGCGAAAATTCGCGATCAGCACCCCGTCACCGTCTTGCATTCCGGGGTAGCCGGCAATTGCGGTCGGATGCACGAACTCATCGGTTTCGCCCCGAGCGTAGGCGGCATCTACGCCCCGGCTCGGGCTCTCGGCGCTTTCACCGGCGCCCTGCACGATCAGTCGATAGGCTTTTTCGACGCGGTCCCAGCGCTTGTCGCGATCCATCGCATAATAACGGCCGCAAAGAGTGGCGACCCGAACTCGCTCCAGGCCGGCAACGTCCACGTCGAAATTTTCCAGATACGACGCCGCGGCTTTGGGCGGCGTATCTCGCCCGTCGAGAAAGGCGTGCACGGCGACCGGCACCCCGGCCTCGGCGAGGATCCGGGCGAGGGCGGCGATCTGGTTCTGGTGCGAATGCACGCCGCCGGGCGACAGCAACCCCATCAAGTGAGCGGTTCCGCGGCTCCGGTTCAGCTTGCCGATAAAGTCGCGCAATGCCGGTATGGAGGCGAGCTCCCCGCTGGCGATTGCGGCGTCGATGCGCGGCAAGTCCTGGAGGACCAGCCGTCCGCCGCCGAGATTGGTGTGGCCTACCTCGGAATTGCCCATTTGGCCATCGGGGAGCCCGACATAGTGCTCGCTCGCCTGCAAGTGCGCGTGCGGCCAGCGCGCCAGCAGCCGATGCCACACCGGGGCGCGGGCGACCGCGATCGCATTGTCGTCGGCATCCGGCCGCTCGCCCCAGCCGTCGAGGATGCAAAGCACCAGCGGGTCGGCTCGCGAACGGGAAATCATTGGACAACCTCGAAAGTGCAAGTGATCTATATAAGCGAAACCGGACCCGTGGAGGTAGCGTTCCCGGCGGATCTCGTGCCATGGCGCGGCATCTTTACCACCAGCCACAACAACAAGTTGAGTCGATGATTAACCGTTTCGGCATCTGCAGCGAATCTGCAGCGAGCTTTCTCCTTAAGGTTGTAAGATCCGCTCCGCTCGGCCGCGCGCGATCGTCCGCCCGGGCCCCGTTTGGACGGCTCCTCCCATGCGCGCTCCGGCGTTTTGTGAAACCTCAGCCATCGAGACCTTCTTGGTCCAGCCGGGTCTCGTTCCCGCAGACGCTATCGGCCGGCAGCCTGCCATGCGAATCAGGCAATTTCAGGATAGCATCCGTCTGGTTTTGACCACTAGCGCCGACGGACAAATTCCGCGGTTGATTCAGGGCCGGTCCGCGGCATATTTCGGCGAGGCGTAAAGCGTGAAGGAGAGTGCTGTGGCGAACAAGGAACAGAAGCGGTCGAGCCGGGAAGCCAAAAAACCCAAGCAGAAAAAGAAAGCGGCCGACAAGCGGTCGGCGGGCAAGACATCGGCGCCAAAAACCTGAAGACGACCACCACCAGGCAAAGTGCGGCGCCTCAAGTTGCGTCACCACGCGCTGCGTCTGGTGATGTCGGAGTCCGCTAATCGGTCTCGCTCGGGCGCGGGCTTGGGCGCCGGAAGCGCTCGCTGGTGCGTTCGCGCACGGATTGGAAGGTGACGTAGAGCATCGGGATCACGAAAATCCCGATGGCACTCGCGGCGATCATGCCGGCGAACACCGGCGTGCCGACATCATGCCGGCTGATCTCGGCAGCACCTTGCGCCACGACCAGCGGGTAGACGCCGAAGATAAAGGCGAACGAAGTCATCATCACGGCGCGAAAACGCATCCGGGAGCCGAGCACCGCAGCCTCCCGGATGTCCATGCCGTCCTCGCGCCTGTCCTTGGCGAATTCGACGATCAGGATGCCGTTCTTGGCGGCCATCGCGATCAGCACGACGAGCCCGATCTCGGCGTAGAGGTCGAGCGCCAGGTGGAAAATCAAAATTCCGAGAAACGCCCCAAGCACCCCGACCGGCACCGACAGCAACACCGGGACCGGGATCATCCAGCTTTCGTAGAGCCCAACGAGGAACAGAAACGCGAACAGCACGGCAAGTCCCAGGATCGGCCCGGTCTGTCCCGCAGCGGCAAACTCCTGGTAGGCGGTCCCGGTCCATTCGTAGCCGTAGCCGGAGGGTAGTGTCTTATCCGAGACCTCCGCCATTGCCGCCAGGGCGGTGCCGGACGATGTGCCGGGAGACGGGCTGCCCTGAATCGGGATTGCACGATAGTTGTTGTAGCGGGTGATGACCTGCGGCCCGACAATGACGCGGGCGGCGGCGATCGAACGCAATGGCACAGCGGCGCCGAATTTATTGCGAATGTATATCTGCCACAGCGAGGAGACGTCTCTGCGGTCCGCCCCCTCGCCCTCGATGTTGACCTGCCAGACGCGTCCGAACAGGTTGAAGTTGTTGATGAAGATGCCGCCCAACGTCGCCTGTAAAGCGCTGAAAACATCGTTCATGCCGAGGCCCAACGCCTGCGCCTTCTCGCGGTCGATGTCGAGATAGATCGACGGATTGTTCGCCGTGTAGGTCGAGAAAACGCGGGTCAGCCGAGGGTCCTGGTTGGAAACCGCCAGAAGCCCCTGCATGACGCTGTTCATCGCCGCTGGCTCCTGTCCCTCGAGCGCTTCAAGCTCGTATTCGAACCCTCCGGTGGTCGACAGCCCGATGATCGGCGGCAGGTTGAACGGGATGACGGTCGCCGTGCGGATCTGCTGTCCCTCGCCGAACACCCGCGCGATCAACGCCTGCGCCGAGTTCGCCGCGCCCCTACGGTCGGCGAACGGCTTCAGGGTCGGAACTATGAAGGCGGTATTCGGCTCGTTGACGCTGTCGATGATCGAGAAGCCGACGATCGCGAAAATGTTCTGGACCTGCGGCATTTGCTTCAGCACGGCCTCGATCCGCTTAACCGCTTCGCGGGTGCGGCTGACCGATGCGCCATCGGGCAATTGCACCGAGATAAAGAAGGCGCCCTGGTCTTCTTCCGGCAGAAACCCGGTCGGCGTTCGCAAGGACAGAAAATAAACCCCGGCGGCACTCGCCAATATCGCCACAACACCGAGCACGGAGACACGCACCAGGCGGCGCACGATCGCCGCATAGCCGTCGCGGATATTGTCGATGCGCCGCAGCACCCAGCCCATCGGGCCCCGCCGCGGGCCGCCGTGACGCAGAAAGACGGCGCACAGTGCCGGCGAGAGGGTCAGCGCGTTCAAGGCCGAGATCAGCATCGCGACGCTGATCGTCACCGCAAACTGCCGGAACAATGTCCCCGCAATGCCCGGGATGAAGGCGATCGGGACGAACACAGAAAGCAGGACCAAAGTGATCGCGATAATCGGCGCGGTGATTTCGGTCATGGCCTTCTTCGTCGCTGCCGCGGGCGACAATTCGGGTTCCTCTTCAATCACGCGTTCGACATTCTCGACGACGACGATCGCGTCGTCGACCAGGATGCCGATCGCCAGCACCATCGCGAGGAGCGAGATTGTATTGGCCGAATAGCCCACGGCCAACAGCACCGCGAAAGTGCCGATCACACTGACCGGCACCGCAATTGCGGGAATGAGGGTCGCTCGCAGACTGCCGAGAAACACAAAGACCACGATCACGACGAGCCCAAAGGCGATCAGGAGGGTGGACACCACGTCCCGAATCGTGTCGTTGACGAAGGTAGTCGTGTCGTAGTTGACCAGATATTTGAGACCGGGTGGGAAATGCTGGCTCAAGCGGTCCAAATTAGCCGTGACCTGAGCAGCGGTCTGCACCGCATTGGCGCCAGGAGAGAGATAGATGCCGATCGCCACAGCAGGCTCGCTGTTGAGGCGGCCTTCTATGTCCTGGTTCTGGGCGCCGAGATCGACCCGGGCGACGTCACGTACGCGCAGCAAGGAGCCGTCGGGATTGGCGCGCAACACGATGTTGCCGAACTGCTCGGGTGTCGTCAGGCGACCCTGTGTCTGCACATTCAACTGAAATTGCTGGTCTTTGCCGATCGGGCGCGCGCCGATCCGGCCAGCCGGCGCCTCCACGTTCTGCGCCTGGATCGCCGCGATCACATCGGCCGGGGTCAACTGCAGATTGTCGAGGCGCTGGATGTCGAACCAGATACGCATCGAGTAATTGAGCGCGCCGAACAAGCGCGCCTGGCCGACCCCAGGTGTGCGGGACAATACGTCGAGCACATTGATGATCGCGTAATTGGTAATGAACAGCGGATCCTGCTTGCCGTTCTCGCTGTAGAGCATGATGAATTGCAGGACCGCCGACGATTTCTTCTGTATCGTCAGTCCTTCCAGCTGGACTTCGGCAGGGAGCTGGGCCAGGGCAGTCTGCACCCGGTTATTGACGGCGTTGGTGTTGATGTCGGGATCACTGCCGAGCACAAAGCTGACGGTCAGGTTGTAGCTGCCGTCATTGCCGCTCGTCGACTTCATGTAGATCATCTTGTCGACACCAACGACCTGCGCCTCGATCGGCTGGGCGATGCTCGATTCGACGACGGCGGCGGAAGCGCCCGGAAAGGTGGCCGAGACTTGGGTCTGCGGCGGCACGATGTCCGGAAACTGCGCGACCGGGATGCGCGTCAGCGCCAAGAGGCCGGCGATCGTGATGACGATCGCGATGACGACCGCGAGCCGCGGCCGATCGACGAAGATCGCCGAAATCATTGGGTCGCCTTTGGCTCGGTGGAGGGTGCGCCGCTCGCGCCATCCCCCGCGAGCGCCGGTGAGATTGCCGGCGGTGGGGTAGCTGGGCTCGGTGACACGGTCTGGCCAGGGCGGGCGCGCTGCAGCCCCTCGCTGATGACCAGCTCTCCCTCGTTGAGCCCATTGGTCACCACGGCCGTCGATGGCGTCGACTGGCCGAGCTGGATGGGGCGTCTTTGCGCCTTGTTCTGCGCATCGACGATATAGACGTAATCACCCTGCTGATCCGACAGCACCGCGGCGCGCGGGATGGCGAGAACGGTGATCGGCTCCACGCCCTCGACCATCACCGTCACGAACTCGCCGTCGAACAATTCGCGCGGCGCGGGCGCGCCCGGCGGCACGCCCGGAAGCAGCGGGTTGGGAATAACGCCGCGCGCCATGATCGTGTCGGTGTTGGTCGCAACCGTCGGTGATATGTAATCGAGCTTGCCGTCCTGTCCGTAAATCCGCCCATCCGGCAGGCGGATCTTGAGCACGACCACGTTGAAACCACCTTTTGGGTCGTAACGATTGCGCAGATCGAGGCCGGCGCGCACCGACACCGGGTAAAGCACATACATCGGGTCCTGGCTGACGAGGTTCGCCAGGGTCCCGCTCGTCGGCGAGACGACGTTGCCCTCGGTGACGTCGGTGGCGCTGATCTTGCCGTCGATAGGAGCGCGGATCTCGGTATAGCCGAGATTGATCTCGGCTATTTGCAGCTGCGCTTTGGCGGCCTCGATCTGCGCCGCCAAGGAGCGCTCCGAGGCGAGGGCGCTATCGACCGTCGATTGCTGGCCGGCGACGGTCTTCAGCAGATATTGCGCGCGTTCGAGCGTCAGCTGGGCATTGCGGTGCTGCGCTTCGAGCTGAGCGACATTGGCC
>DATNKF010000278.1:0-10033 GCA_035603555.1 Allostellaceae bacterium | reverse complement strand
AGTCCTCAGGCGCGCCGGTCTGCAAGGCGAGCGCGTGCAATTCGTTGCCCATGCGGCCGCGCAGTGCCTGATACACCATCTGGTGCTGCTGGACCCGGGTCTTGCCGCGGAAGGCGCCGGATACGACATGCGCCGCGTAATGATCGCCGTCGCCGCGAAGATCCTCGATCGTCACCTGCGCGTCGGGCAGGCCTTCTTTGATCAGCCGCTCGATCATTGCCGCGTCCATTGCCATCGCCCGATTTCCTTGTTCACCCTTGCGCCATAAAGCCCGGCAGCCAAGCTTCGTGTATCGCCTTCAGGGCGTCAACGGATATGGCACCGGCACCGGAAAGTGTCAACGCGACCCCGCCGACGGCGCCAATCACCCGAGCCGGCACGCCGGCGGCTCGCGCAATGTCGATCAGCGTCCCAGGATCGGCAGTTTCGACGAGATAACGCCCCTGGTCCTCCCCGAAGAGGAAGGCGTTGCGCGGCAGCCCTGCAGGGAGCGGGTCGAGGGTAACGCCACGGCCACCTGCCATCGCCATTTCGGCAACTCCGGTGAGAAGCCCTCCGTCGGACAGATCGTGGCAAGCCGCGATGTGTCCAGCGCGGATCTCGCCGCGAACGAAATCGCCGTTGCGCCGCTCGGCCGCGAGATCGACCGCAGGCGGCGGGCCGGCATCGCTGCCCTCGATCTCACGCAGATAGAGCGAACAGCCGAGGTGGCCGCCGGTCTTCCCGATCAAGATTAGTGCGTCGCCATCATGCTTCAACGCGAGGTCGACCGCCTCGGTCGCATCCGCGACCAACCCGACCCCCCCGATAACCGGCGTTGGCAGGATCGCGCTGCCATTGGTCTCGTTGTAGAGCGACACATTCCCAGACACGACCGGATAGTTGAGGGCAAGACAGGCCTCTCGCATGCCCTCCATGACGCCGACGAATTCGCCCATGATCTCCGGCCGCTCGGGGTTGCCAAAATTCATGTTGTCGGTCAGTGCCAAGGGCTCGGCGCCGACCGCGGTGAGGTTGCGCCAGCTCTCGGCAACGGCCTGTGTTCCGCCGCGTACTGGGTCGGCCCGGCAGTAACGCGGTGTGCAATCGGTCGTTAGCGCCAAGGCTTTGCCATTAGGTGTGATCCGAACCACTGCGGCATCGCCGCCCGGGCGCTTGACCGTGTTGCCCAGGACGAGGTGATCGTACTGCTCCCAGATCCAGCGCTTCGAGGCGAGCGTCGGTGAGACGAGGAGGCGATGCAGGCAGTCGAGCGGGTCGCGGTCCAGCAGTGAGGCCGGGTCGATCTCGGGTTCGGGATCGCGTCGCCGCCATGGCCGCTCGTAAACTGGTGCCGCAGTGACCAGTGGCGTAACCGGGATGTCGGCCGCGATCTCTCCGTTCATTCGCAACACGAGCCTCCCGGTCTCGGTGACCCGGCCGATCACGGCGAAGTCGAGCTCCCATTTCTGGAAGATATGGCGGGCATCCGCCTCGCTGCCCGGACGCAGGATCATTAGCATCCGCTCTTGGCTTTCGCTCAGCATGATCTCGTAGGGGGTCATGCCGGTTTCACGCACCGGGACGCTGTCGAGATCGAGCTCAATGCCGAGCCCGCCCTTGCCGGCCATCTCGACCGAGGAAGACGTCAAGCCGGCGGCCCCCATATCCTGGATCGCGACGATCGCATCGCCTTCCATCAGTTCGAGGCAGGCCTCGATCAGCAATTTCTCGGTGAACGGGTCGCCGACCTGTACGGTCGGCCGCTTCTCGCCGGCATCTCCACCAAACTCGGCCGAGGCCATCGTCGCACCGTGGATGCCGTCACGCCCGGTCTTTGCCCCGACATAGATGACCGGGTTGCCGGGGCCGGCAGCGGCCGAATAGAAGATCCGGTCGGCTCGGGCGAGCCCGACGCACATCGCATTGACCAGGATGTTGCCGTCGTAGGAGGGGTGAAACTCGCACTCGCCGCCCACGGTCGGCACGCCGACGCAATTGCCGTAGCCGGCGATCCCGGAGACGACCCCAGATATGAGATGGCGGGTTCGCGGATGGTCAGGGCTGCCGAAGCGCAACGAATCGAGGATCGCGATCGGCCGCGCGCCCATCGTGAAGACATCACGCAGGATGCCGCCGACCCCGGTCGCCGCGCCCTGATAGGGCTCGATGAACGAGGGGTGGTTGTGGCTTTCGATCTTGAACACCACGGCGTCGCCATCGCCGATATCGACGACGCCAGCGTTCTCACCCGGACCGCAAATCACGCGCGGCCCGGTGGTCGGCAACGTCTTGAGCCAGATCTTCGATGATTTGTACGAGCAATGCTCGCTCCACATCACCGCGAAAATACCGAGCTCAGTCAGGTTCGGCGTACGTTCTAGGATCGCGACGGCGCGCTCGAATTCCTCCTCCGACAGCCCGAGTTCCGCAGCCAAAGCGGCGGTGACGTTGCTCCCACCCGTCACTGCAACGCGCCTATCAGACCGTCGAAGAACGCCCTCCCATCGGTGCCGCCGAGCAGCGGGTCCGTAGCATTTTCGGGATGCGGCATCAGGCCGAGCACGGTGCGGCTGTCGCTGAGGATGCCGGCGATCGCACGCGCCGAGCCGTTGAAATTTACCGCTTCGGAAAGATCTCCATCCAACCCGCAATAGCGGAAGGCGACGAGCCCCTGATCCTCGAGCCGGTCGAGCGTCTCGGCGTCGGCAGTGTAATTCCCGTCGTGGTGAGCAACCGGCACCCGGATCGTCTGCCCTGCTGCGTAGCCGCAAGTAAAGATCGTCTGATTGTTCTCGACGCGGAGGTGAATATCGCGGCAGGTGAAGCGCAGCGAGCGGTTCGGCAACAGGGCGCCGGGCAGCATCCCGGCCTCGGTCAGGATCTGAAAGCCATTGCAGATGCCGAGGATCGGGACGCCGTCGGCCGCGCGTTCACGCACGTCGCGCATGATCGGCGAATGCGCTGCCATCGCCCCGCAGCGCAAGTAGTCGCCATAGGCGAAACCACCCGGGAGCACGACCAGATCGCACTTCGGCATCGTCGTGTCGCGGTGCCAGACGCGAACCGGCTCACGCCCGGTGACGAGCGCGAGTGCGGCGCATAGATCGCGCTCGCGGTTCGAGCCCGGAAAAATGAGGACGACGATTCTCATTGAGGGACCTGCGCAGCAACCCAGGTCAAATATTCCGGAGGCGACGGTCGGTCAAGGTGACGAAACCTGGGGGTTCAGCCGGTCTATAGCGAGCCGGCACCCTGGGCTGCCGCCAGGCTGCAACAAATGGTTGCGTCGACGATCGACTGCCTCGCCATGTGCAGCAAATCTGCAGCAGATTTTCTCATTAAAGTTGAAATTGTGCTCGCGCTCGGCGGCCGCCCAGATTGCCCGACCAGACCCCTCTCGAACTGCCGCCCCGAGCGCGCCAGACGGTGGTGGGGAAACCCGTCAGCCTCGGCACCTCTTTCGTTCAGCCGCGTCCCGTTTCTGAAGGCACCACCAGCCGACAGCCTGCAATGTCAATTAGGCAATTTCAAGATAGTAATTATAAACTACCCTTATGTTTCTCCGTCCCCGGCCGAATGCGGGCATCTCGCGATCGTGGCGATCTGCGTTGCCTTGAGGTAAAGGTAAAACGGACCCTAACTGGGACCCGGCGGGACGACACGGCGGATCGAGCCGGTCCGTCCAAGAGCAATTGATGGCACAGGATATCATCTCGCGGCTGTCCTTCCTTCGCAGGCACCTGTCGCCACCCATCCAACTGATACTGGTGGTCGCAGTGGTCGTGGCCGGAGGTACCGGGATCTTCGCCTTGCGCGAGACCGAGAAGAATGCTGTGGATCAGGCGGAGCGCACTCGGTCTGCGCGGTCGGACGCCGCGCCGGGAACGTTCAGGCCAACCAAGGAACAATGGGCGGGGTTCAAGATCGAGCCGGTCCAACTCGTCAGCTTTCGGCCCGAGCAGGTGACGGAAGGCAGCATCGCGATTGACGACGATCTGACCACGCCGGTTTTCTCGCCCTATTCCGGGCGGGTCATCAAGCTGATCGCCAAGCTCGGTGATGTCGTCGAGGCCGGCGCGCCGCTCTTTGCCATCCAAGCGAGCGAATTTGTGCAGGCGCAGAACGACCTGATCACCGCGCTCGCCAATCTGCAAACGGCGCGCTCGCAGCTCGCCCAAGCGCAAACCAACGAGAAGCGCGCGCATGAGCTCTATTTGGCGCAAGGCGGCGCGTTGAAAGATTGGCAGCAGGCCCAGACCGATCTCACCACGGCGCAGAACACCGTCCGCAGCAACGATATCGCGCTCGCCGCGGTGCGCAACCGGCTGCGAATCCTCGGTCAAGGGCCCAAGGAGATCGCCTCGCTCGAAGCCCAACCGACGCAAAGGCTCGATCCGGTGGCGATCGTACCAGCGCCGATTGGCGGCACCATAACCCAGCGCCAGATCGGGCTTGGTCAGTACATCAACAGCACAGCGGGCGGCGCCTCCAATCCCGTTTACACAATCGGTAATCTGTCGACGGTGTGGTTAATCGCCAATGTGCGCGAGGTGGACGCGCCATTGATGCGAATCGGCCAGCCGGTGGAGGTGCATGTGTTGGCGTTTCCTGGGCGCGTCTTCAAGGCCAAGATCTCCTGGGTCGCCCCCTCGATCGATGCGAGTACGCACCGCCTGTCCGTCCGCGCCGATGTCGAAAACCCCGATGGCGCATTGAAGCCGGGGATGTTCGCCAATTTCAGCATCATCACCGGAGAGGCCCAGACCGCTTCGGCAGTGCCGCAGAGCGCGATCGTCTACGAAGGCGACACGGCCCGCGTCTGGGTGGCCGGAGACGAGGGCACGATTGCCGCGCGCTCGGTCCGCACCGGCCAGATCGCGGATGGCATGGTCGAGATCCTCGCCGGGCTGTCCCCCGGCGAGAAGATCGTCACCAGCGGCGCGCTGTTCATCGACCGCGCCGCCGGCAACGACTGACGGGCCAAGCCGGGATGAACGCCGTGATCGCCTTCGCCCTGCGGCAACGGGTGCTGATGGCGCTGCTGCTGCTGTTCATGTTCGGCGTCGGCATGGTTGCCTTCCTCAAGCTCAACATCGAGGCCTATCCCGACCCGGTGCCTCCGCTCGTCGACATCAATACCCAAAACCCGGGCCAGTCGGCAGAGGAAATCGAGCGCTACATCACAATTCCGATCGAGATCCAGATGGCCGGGATTCCGCACGTCACTGCTGTGCGGGCGATCTCTCTCTTCGGGCTGTCGGACGTCAAAGTACAGTTTACTTATGCCTTTACCTATGACGAGGCGCAGCAGTGGGTGATCAACCGGCTGTCACAGTTGGGGCCGCTGCCCAACGGTGCGACCCCCCAGATATCGCCGTGGAGCCCGATCGGCGAGGTCTACCGTTACCGGGTGGTCGGCCCGCCCGGTTTTAGCGTCACCGATCTCAAGACCATCCAGAACTGGATCCTCGGGCGTCGGTTCAAGGCGGTGCCGGGGGTACTCGACGTCACCGGATGGGGCGGCAAGACCAAGACTTTCGAGATCACCGTCAATCTGGACCGTCTGCTCGCCCATGGGGTCACCCTCCCGCAGGTGCTGCAGGCGCTCAACAACAGCAACATCAATATTGGCGGCCAGACCGTCAATTTTGGGCCACAGGCCGCGATTGTCCGCGGCGTGGGCCTCATACACTCGATGGATCAGATCCGCGACACGATGATCACGGCGGTCAATGGCGTCCCAGTACGTGTCGGCGATATCGCGATTGTGACAGCCGGCAACCAGCCTCGTCTCGGCATCGCCGGCCAGGATGATGACGACGACATCGTTCAGGGCACGGTACTGATGCGTCGTGGCGAAGAAAGCATGCCGACGATCCGTCGTGTCGAGGCCGAAGTAGCGAAAATCAACAGCTCGAACATCCTACCGCCCGGCGTGCAGATCCAGCGCATCTACGACCGCAGCGACCTGATCAACCTGACGACGCGCACTGTGCTGCACAACATGATATTTGGCATCGTGCTGATTTTCTTCGTGCAGTGGTTGTTCCTCGGCAATCTTCGCAGCGCCCTGATCGTCGCGGCGACGATCCCATTCGCCCTGTTCTTCGCAATAACGATGCTCGTGCTGCGCGG
Source organism: Allostellaceae bacterium (assembly GCA_035603555.1). Taxonomy (GTDB): domain Bacteria; phylum Pseudomonadota; class Alphaproteobacteria; order ATCC43930; family CGMCC-115725; genus AP-15. The sequence goes on along the minus strand of DATNKF010000278.1, from coordinate 3,916 downwards.
CGAGTCGGCAAATTTGCTGTCGGTCGGCGCGATCGATTTTGGCCTGGTGGTCGATGCGACCGTCATCATGGTCGAGAACATCTTTCGGCACCTGGCGGAGCCGGCCACGACGGTGCGGCAACGAACCGTAAGAAGTGCGCAACAGGCTACCCGATTGTCGGGAAAGCTCGTCGAGATCTTCGCCTCGGCGAGCGAAGTGAACCAGGCGATCTTCTTCTCCGCGGCGATCATTATCGCCGGCTTTGTCCCGCTGTTCACAATGTCGGGTGTCGAAGGCCACATCTTCGCGCCGATGGCGAAGACCTACGCCTACGCGATTGCCGGCGGCCTGATTGCCACTTTTACAATTTCACCCGCTTTGAGCGCGATCTTGCTGCCCGAACGAGTGAGCGAGGTCGAGACCTTCCTCATGCGTGGCTTGCATCGACTTTACCGGCCAATTCTGGAATTTGCCTTGGCGAACCGCATCGTCACGCTCGGCGGCGCCGCACTGTTGCTCGCTCTTACCGCAATCGCGATGCCTTCGCTCGGTCTGGAGTTCCTGCCCAAGCTAGAGGAAGGAAACCTGTGGATACGCGCGACCCTGCCGCCGTCGATCTCGCTCGAGGAGGCAAACGGCTATGTGAACCGTATGCGGCGCCTGATAAAGAGCTTCCCGGAGGCGGTAACCGTCATCTCGCAAAATGGGCGACCCGATGACGGAACCGATGCCACCAGCTTTTTCAATGCCGAATTCTTTGTGCCGCTCAAGCCGTTCGATACCTGGCCCAACGGCGTCGACAAGGAGAAGCTGACCCAGCAGGTCACCGCAGCCCTCGAGGCTCAATTCCCAGGCGTGGAGTTCAGCTTCTCACAATATATCGAGGACAATGTCGCGGAAGCGGCATCAGGAGTGAAGGCTGAGAACTCGATCAAGCTGTTCGGCAATGATCTCGCGACACTCGAGAAGGCGGCCGCCAAAATCAAAGCAGTCATGAGCACGGTGCCCGGCGTTGACGATCTCGCGGTGCTGAATTCACTCGGCCAGCCGACGGTCCAAATCGACATCGACCGCGCTCGAGCCGCGCGCTACGGGCTCGCCCCCGGCGACATCAACTCGACCATCGCCGCTGCGATCGGAGGCCAGGCAGCCGGCAATCTCTACGAGGAGGGTAGCGATCGGAACTTTCCGATGGTCGTGCGCCTCGCGCCGAACTATCGCCAAAGCCTCGACGCCATTCGCCGCATCACGATCGGAGCGCCAAACCCCAGCGGCAGCGGCGTCGTGCCGATACCGCTCACCGACGTCGCTACGGTACGGCTCGTCTCCGGCGCCTCCTTCATCTATCGGGAGAATCAGGAGCGCTACATACCGATCAAGTTCAGCGTGCGCGGGCGCGACCTTGGCGGCGCCGTCCTCGAAGCCCAACAGAGAATCGCCCAGCAGGTGCAGCTGCCGGCCGGATACCGTCTCGAGTGGGTCGGCCAATTCGGCGAGCTGCAAGAGGCGATCGGCCGGCTCTCAGTTGCAGTGCCCGTCAGTCTTGCGTTGATTTTCATCCTGCTGTTTCTGAACTTCGGCTCGGCGAGCGACATGATGCTGGCGGCCAGCGCCATGCCGATGGCTCTGGTCGGCGGCATCTTTGCCCTGTTCCTGACCGGCGCCCCGTTCAGCGTCTCAGCCGCGATCGGCTTCGTTGCGCTGTTCGGCATCTCCGCCATGAACGGGATCATCGTCATTGCCTACTTCAACCGACAGATCGAGGCGGGCATCGAGCGAAGCGCGGCCATTTTCCGCACCTGCGCGGTTCAAATGCGGCCGGTGGCGATGACTTGCATCGTTGCCTGCGTCGGCCTCCTGCCCGCGGCCTTGTCGACCGGCATCGGTTCGCAGGTGCAGAAGCCGCTCGCCATCGTCGTTGTCGGCGGCAGCCTATTGGCGCCATTCCTGATTCTGCTGGTGCTGCCGGTCCTGGTAGACCTGTTCTCCCGACGGCGGCAATCTGTCGAGGAGCCAGAGCCGCATCCTGCGCCGGCCGAGTAGGCCGGGCATGTTCGTTCATCGGCATCCCTGGCGGATCGTCGTCTTCGCGATCGCCGCCCTTCTCGGCGCTTGTGCGGTGGGGCCGGATTTCACGCGGCCCGCTGCTCCTGACGTTGATAGATACACGGCGGAGCCACTGGCGCAGCAGACTAGCTCGGCCGATGTCGCGGGAGGCGCCGCGCAGCGTTTCGTGCAGGGCCTGGACATCCCGGGTCAGTGGTGGACGTTGTTCCGCTCCGAGGCGCTCAATGCCCTGATCGAGGAGGCGCTGAAGAACAACCCGACATTGCCCGCGGCGGAGGCGGCCTTGCGCCAGGCCTGGGAGAACGTCTACGCCGCGCAGGGCGCGTTTTTCCCGACGGCCGTAGTCAGCTACTCGCCGAGCCGCAACAAGACCGCGACCGGCGTCGTTTTCACGTCGGCCTCGTCGGGTAAACCCTGGTTCACCCTCCACACCGCGCAGGTGGTCGTTACTTACGCACCGGACGTATTCGGCGGCACCAGGCGTGAGGTCGAATCGCTCGGTGCGACGGCTGAGTTTCAGCGGTTCCAGGTCGAAGCGGCCTACCTCACTTTGACCTCGAACGTCGTCGCTGCTGCGGTCCAGGAGGCATCGTTGCGCGGCCAGATCGCAGCGACCGAGAAGATCATCAAGATCGAGACCCAAGCGCTCGGAATCCTCCACAAGCAATTCGAGCTCGGCCAGGTGGCGGGCGCCGATGTGGCGGCAGTAGAAGCAACTCTAGCGCAGGCGCAGGCGACGTTGCCGCCATTACACCAGAAATTGGCGGTGCAGCGCGACCTCTTGACGGCGCTGATCGGCCGGTTTCCGAGCCAAGAGCCGGCCGAGAAGTTCGATCTCGCCTCATTGCAATTGCCGCAGGACCTGCCGGTCAGCCTGCCCTCGAACCTGGTCGAACAGCGCCCGGATGTAAGTGCGGCCGAAGCGCAGCTGCATGCCGCGAGCGCCGCGATCGGCGTTGCCGTCGCCGCCCAGCTGCCGCAGTTCACGCTGAGCGGCGATGCCGGCACCATCGCCAACCAGATCAGTCAATTGTTTATCACACCCGGCACCGCGTTTTGGACCGTGGCCGGCAACGTAGCGCAGACGGTCTTCGACGCCGGCACCTTATTGCATAAGAAGCGCGCGGCCGACGCCGCCTTCGATCAGGCGGCGGCGACGTATCGCAGTACGGTCATCGCCGCGTTTCAGAACGTCGCCGATGCGCTGCACGCGGTGCAATCCGACGCCGAGATCCTGAAAGCGGCGGTCGCAGCGGAGCGCGCCGCCTTCAAGAGCCTGCAGATCACTCGGCGGCAGCTCCAGCTCGGCGCCATTCACTATCTGGCGCTGCTGACCGCCGAGAACACCTATCAGACAGCGCTGCTCGCCCTTGTACAGGCTCGCGCCGCCCGCTACGCCGACACCGCCGCATTGTTCCAGGCGCTCGGCGGCGGCTGGTGGAACCGGGCCGGTGTCTCCCCGTCGAAGAAGTGGGCCGTCGGGTTCGTCCCGTGACCTGTTGGCGATCGAAGACCATCGCCCGCGGGGTGCCCAACGTATGACGCTATCCCGGTCCGACTGACACCGGTGCCGGGCTCGCCGTTGATGCCCGGCAGCAACGGCCCGAACTCGACTGCGACGCTGGGCTCGGATTTGTCTTGGAGCACGCCATCGCGCAATAAGCCTTTGAGGAATAATGCATCGCGACCAGGCTCGTCTGTGCCGGTCCGAGAGACCGCAGCATCACGGCCTGCCCCTGCAAGACCTCCCAGTCTTTGGCGACGCCGAGATTGAAGATCGTCTCGGGCGCGGTCAGGAAACGCTGGCGCCCGTCGCGCAAGGGCTCGGCGGGGCCGAATTCGATCTCCTGCTCGCCGACGTCGGCGACG
>DATNKF010000277.1:0-2809 GCA_035603555.1 Allostellaceae bacterium | reverse complement strand
GAGGCGGCCGAGCTCTTCCAGCGTGCGATCGACCTCGACCCGAACTACGCCGCGGCTTATGCGGCACTCGGCGGCTCGCATTTCGAGGCCGTCGTGTCGGGATGGACCGAATTTCGCCAGGAAGAGCTCGAGCAAGCCGAGGCGCTCGCGCAGAAGGCGCTGGCTCTCGATCCCATGACAACCAGCGCCTACCGTCTGCTCGCGATCATTAACATGTACAAAAGACGGTATGATCTCGCGCTGGGACAGATAGACCACGCGCTCGAGATCAATCCGAGCGATGTGGACAGCTACCAAGCGCGAGGAAACGTTTTGGTGTGGGCGGGTAGAGCAGCGGAGGCCTTGCCGTGGCTCGAGGGATCGCTCCGCCTTGACCGCGGTCACGTCCTGACATCACAGAGTCTGTGCTGGGTGTATTATTTCCTCCGCCGCTATCCCGAAGCCGTCGATGCCGGTGACCGCGCCGTCGCCCGTAGTCCCGGACGCAGTACCCAGGTGCTCACCCGTCCGTTTCTTGCGGCCGCCTATGCCGAGATGGGCAGAAACCAGGATGCCGAAGGCGAGCGCGTCCTCACCATGCGTCTTTCGCCGTTCTTTGATGCACGGACTTTCGCCACACAATTCGGCACGCAAGAGGCGCGCGACCAAATGCTCGAAGGGCTGAGAAAGGCCGGCTTTCACTGAGCGTTGCCGGATTCGCGCAGTTCCTCGAAATTCGCCGCAAATGTCAGTAAAATCCGCGACAAATGCGACTATAAATTAACTCTGCACTCCACTAGTCTCGTTTTCCGAGAGTGGTGGGGCGACGATGGCGGATGCGGCGATCGCGGAACGGCGACTGGGCCTGGTGTCGGCGTGGTGCGCACGCATCGTCGCCGCGCTCGCTGAGCGCCTCGCCGCCGAGCGCGATCGGCATCTGCTCTGGTTGCCGGTGTTCTTTGGCGCCGGGATCGGGGTCTATTTCGCGCTGATGGTCGAGCCTCCGTTGTGGCCAGGCCTGGTGGCGGCGAGCGCCGGCGCCGTTGTGAGCTTGGCAATGCACCGGCATCGGGTGTGGTGCCGGGCGGCACTCGCACTGACGGTATTTGCCGCCGGCTTTGCGCTGATGCGCGAGACCACCGCGGAGCGGCAGGCGCCAATGCTGCAGCGGCAGTTCGGACCGGTCACCGTCACCGGCCGGGTCGTCGATGTCGACCTCGCCCCGAAGGGCTGGCGCATCGTCGTCGAGCCGGAGCCATTGGCCGGCCTCGACCCCGGCGATCAGCCGCGGCGTCTGCGGCTGCACATCCCGCAGACGAGCGACGAGCTCAACCCGGGCGACCGCGTCCGCCTGAAGGCCATGCTCCATCCGGTGCCCCTGCCGATCTTGCCGGGCGGGCGCGACTTCCAGCGCGAGCTCTACTTCGCCCAAATCGGCGGTGTCGGCTATTCCTTTGGCGGCGCACGTCGTGTCGTCCGCGGCGAGGACGAACGCGCCTCTCCCGACCGCGGTGGCTGGCAGGAATTCGTGCTGCGACTGCGCACGGAAATGTCGCGGCGCATCACGGCGGTACTCCCCGGTTCGACCGGCGGGATCGCATCCACCCTGATCACCGGCAAGCGCGGTGCCATTCCTGAGGCGGATAAGCAAGCCTTTCGCGACTCGGGTCTCGCCCATTTGCTGGTGGTCGCCGGGCTGCATCTCGGTCTCGTCGGCGGCTTCGTCTTTGTCTTCGTGCGTGGTGGATTGGCGCTGATTCCGTGGGTCGCGCTGCGCTATCCGATAAAGAAAATCGCCGCCGGTTTGGCCCTGGTGGTGCTGGCTTGCTACCTCTTGATCTCGGGTGCCGCGGTTCCGACGCAGCGCGCCTTTATCATGACCGGCATCGTCTTCGCCGCGGTCTTGATCGACCGGCTGCGAATTTCCATGCGTATTTGCGCAATTGCCGCCGTAGTCGTGCTGATGGTCGATCCGGCGAGCCTCGCGGGGGTCAGCTTTCAGATGTCGTTCGGGGCCGTGGTTGCGCTGATCGCCGTTTACGAGACCTATGGCCAACGCCTCGGCCGGTTGCTGCATCGTCCGTCGATCCTCGGGCAGATATCCGGATATTGCGGTGCCGTCGTCGTCACCACCTTGGTGGCCACTGCTGGTACCGAGCCGTTTTCTGTCTATCACTTTCACCATGTCGCGTTGTATTCGCCGCTGGCCAACGTCGTGGCGGTGCCGATCAGCGCCATGTGGACCTTGCCGTGGGGGCTCGCCGCCAGCCTGCTGATGCCGTTGGATCTCGAGCGTTTGGCTCTGGTCCCGATGGGCTGGGGGATCGACGTGACACTCTGGGTCGCGCAAGGAGTAGCGAGCCTGCCCGGTAATGTATGGGCGACACCGCGCATGCCGGTCGCAGGGTTGCTGCTGGTCGTCTTTGGCGGGCTTTGGCTGTGCTTATGGCAAGGACAGTGGCGCCGCTGGGGAGCGGTCGCGGTCGCCGCCGGGCTCGCGACGACGGCGCTGACCCGCCCGCCTGACATTGTCATCGCCGACAGTGGGCGCTTCGTCGCGGCGCGCGCGGCCGACGGGCGTTACTTTATCTCGGCTGAGAAGGGTGAGAAGATGCCGCGCTCGTTCCTTGCGGCGGAGACCGGCGAGACGCTCACGGCTTGGCCGCAAGCCGGGGACAAGCCCGAGAGTGGGCTCGATTGCTCCGGCGAGCTGTGCCTCTACTCGGCGCGCGGCCGCCGGGTCGCGATCGTTACCGGCGCCTCGGCCCTCCCGGTCAAATGCAGCGGGGTTGACGCGATTGTCAGCCAGGTGCCTGCCGGCTTTCGCTGC
>DATNKF010000276.1:0-2153 GCA_035603555.1 Allostellaceae bacterium | reverse complement strand
AAGCCCCCGATTTCACATTGCCTACCGATGGCGCGGGCAGCGTCACCTTGTCCAAGCTCAAGGGCAAGAAGGTGGTGCTCTATTTCTACCCGAAGGATGACACCTCGGGCTGCACCGCCGAGGCTTGCGGTTTCCGCGATGCCTTTCCGGATTATGGCGGGGCGGGTGCGGTGGTCATCGGCATATCGAAGGACTCGGTGGCCTCGCACGACAAATTCAAGAAGAAGCACGGGCTGCCGTTCCTTCTCGCCTCCGACACCGGCGGGGAGGTGTGCGAGAAATACGGCGTGTGGGTCGAGAAAAGCATGTACGGCCGCAAATACATGGGCATCGAGCGCGCCACCTTTCTGATCGACGGAACGGGCATCATCCGCGGCGTCTGGCATAAGGTCCGGGTGCCGGGCCATGTTGACGAAGTGCTGAAGGCGGCACGCGCCCTCTGAGTATCCTGACGTGCTGCGGCACTCTCGCCGGCGAGGCGGCGGCGATCCTCGCCACCGCCGACCCCGCCGCCAAGGCCGCAGCGAGCCGGGCTCTCGCCGACAGCTGGGAGAAGAGCGGGACAGCGTTGGGCCGGGCGACGCCGCCGCCCCGCCCGGCCCGGCCCGAACGTCCATTGCTGCGCCCGCCCAAAGAGATGCCCAAGCGCCGGGCGTTCGGCTCCATGGCCGGCCGGATCGCGCTCCTTCACGCTCTCGCTCATATCGAGCTCAACGCGATCGACCTCGGCTGGGATCTCGTCGCGCGGTTCTCGGGCGAGGAACTGCCGCGTGCATTTTTCGACGACTGGGTCGGCGTCGCCGCCGAGGAGGCTCGCCATTTCGAGCTGCTGACCGACCGGCTGGCCGATTTTGGGGTCGCCTACGGCGATTTGCCGGCGCATGACGGGCTATGGGAGGCCGCGGCGGCGACCGCCGATGATCTGCTCGCACGGCTCGCCGTCGTCCCGCTGGTGCTGGAAGCGCGCGGGCTCGACGTGACCCCGGAGATGGCGGCACGGCTCGAGCGGATTGGCGACGTCCAGACCGCTGCCATTCTGCAGCGCATATATCGCGACGAGATCGGTCACGTCGCCATCGGATTGCGCTGGTTCGAGCACCTCTGCCGAACCCGCGGCCTCGACCCGGAGGCGGTCTTTCACGAGCGCGTGCGCCGCTGCTTCAAAGGCGACTTAAAGCGGCCCTTCAACCACGAGGCGCGGACGGCTGCGGGCTTCCCAGCCCACTACTACGAGCCGCTCGCTGAGCACGAGCCGTGCTGACAGTGGCCCTCCGGTAGGGAGCAGAAGATCATCCTCATTCGATCAGCATCAGGACGGCGCCGTATTCGACCGGCTGCGCATCCTCGACCACGATCTGCGCGACCCGGCCGGGGCGGTGCGCGCGAATCTGGTTCATCACCTTCATCGCCTCGATGATCAGGAGCGGCTGGCCTTCGCCGACGAGATCGCCGAGATGGACGAAAGGCGGCGCACCGGGCTGTGGTGCCAGATAGGCGGTCCCGACCATCGGGGCCTTTACCGTGCCAGGGTGCTCGATCTGGTGCTCGATCGATCCGGCGGTGACCGAAGGGGTGGAGACAGCGCCCGGCACCGACGCCTGAGGCCCGGCCGCGATGCGGGCGACGCGGACGCGGCGATCGCCGATCGCGTATTCGATCTCGGTCAGGCCGGTTTCGGTCAACAGCGCGGCAAGCGCGCGGATCAGCTCGGCATCGGGGAAAGGCGAGCCGCGCCCGCCGATCTTCATCAAGCCGCCTCGCCCGATTCGCCCTCGATCAGGCTGGCGATCGCGTCCACCGCCAGCTCGTATCCCTTCGCCCCCAACCCGCAGATCACGCCGTTTGCCGCGAGGCTGACATAGGAATGGTGGCGAAAGCTCTCGCGTCGGAAGATGTTCGACAGGTGGACCTCGATGACCGGCAGCCCGGCAGCGAAAAGGGCGTCGAGCACCGCGACCGAAGTGTGGGTCAGGGCGCCCGCGTTGAGAATAATTCCCTCGGCCGATTCGCGGGCCTCCTGGATCCAATCGACGAGCTGACCTTCGTGATTGGTCTGGCGGAAGTCGATCTCGAGGTCGAGTGCTGCGGCGCGCGCGGTGCAGCGCTCCTCGATGTCGCCGAGCGTGTCATGGCCATAGACCGACGGGTCGCGG
>DATNKF010000275.1:0-10899 GCA_035603555.1 Allostellaceae bacterium | reverse complement strand
GCCGAGATCGGCCGTGCCGGGATGCGCCCGCACCGCGCGGTAGGGCCCGACCACCTCGGCGGTGTGGCGGTCGCGCAGCATGTCCTCGGGCAATGCCACGACGACCGGACCGGGCCGGCCGGAGGTCGCGACCTGGAACGCCTGGTTCATCAGTTCGGGGACCCGGTCGGCGAGGTCGATCTGCGTCACCCATTTGGCGAGCGGCGCGTACATCTTGCGGAAATCGACCTCCTGGAAGGCTTCGCGGTCGATCTGGTGGCGCGCCACCTGGCCGACCAGCACAACCATCGGCGTCGAATCCTGGAACGCGGTATGGACCCCGATCGAGGCGTTGCATGCGCCAGGACCGCGAGTCACGAGTAGTACGCCGGGCTTGCCGGTCAGCTTGCCGTAGGCCTCGGCCATAAAGGCCGCGCCCCCCTCCTGACGGCAGGTAACGAGGTGGATGTGGGGCGCGTCGAACAGCGCATCGAGCACTTCGAGATAGCTCTCTCCGGCGACGCTGAACGCCATCTCGACGCCATGGGCGCGGAGTGCGGCAACGACCAGCTGGCCGCCGCTGAGAAGAGCCTGGTTCGTCGTCATCACTGCGCCTCAATCAATTGTTACGGTAGCCATTTGAGACGATGCCGGCGAAGGACGAAAGGGTGTTCCTGGACGCCGGGATATCTGCGGACGGCAAAGCCTATAATCGGCTAGTCGGGCCGGTATCGGAGACGGGCTCGCGAATTGTTGCTAAGCTTGCAACTCCGACTGGACGGGAGCGAATTGCTCCGGCACTCAGGGTGGGCGGCAGGTTTCGAGGGACATGGACGACCAGCACAGTGAAATTCGCCTTCGCGCGCGGCCCGTGACTGTCGATGACGACGTCGCCTGCCCCGAATACAAGGGACCCGCCATTCCACATCAAGAGGTGGTTTCCCGGCCCGCCCGCGGGCGGCTCTTGAGGCGAATTCTCTGGCTTGTATTGGTTCTGATGATCGTCGCGCCGGCCGTATGGTATTTTCCGCGCCCCGATACGCAGCCGAAAGAAACCGGGCGCGGGCGCTTTGGCGGCCCGGTACCAGTCGGGGTGGTTCCGGTGCAGAAGGGCGACATGCCCGTCAGCTTGAGCCAGCTCGGCACCGTCACTCCGCTCGCGATGGTCACGGTAAAGACGCAGATCAATGGGTATCTAACCGAGGTCGCGTTTCGTGAGGGCCAGATGGTCAAGAAGGGCGATTTCCTTGCCCAGATCGATCCACGGCCCTATCAGGTAGCGCTCGAGCAGGCCGAGGCGACGCTTGCCAAGGACCAGGCGCTGCTGAAAAACGTCCGGCTCGACCTCGAACGATACAACACGCTGGTGGCGCAGAACTCGATCGCCAGGCAAACCCGCGACACGCAAGTGTCTCTCGTCGCTCAAAACCAAGCGACGGTCAAATCGGATCAGGCGCAGATCGATGTGCAGAAGCTCAACCTTACCTATTGCCGCATTGTCTCGCCGGTCACCGGCCGGGTCGGACTGCGCCAGGTCGACCCGGGCAATTACGTGCAGACCAGCGATCCGAACGGCATCGTCGTGGTCACCCAATTGCAGCCGATATCGGTCATTTTCACTGTGGCGGAAGACAATTTGCCCGCGGTGATGAAGCGCGTGCGCGCCGGGGCGAGCTTGCCGGTCAGCGCGTTCGACCGCACCGGAACGACCGAGCTCGGCACGGGCACGCTGGAAACTGTCGACAATCAGATCGATACGACCACCGGCACCGTCAAGCTCCGCGCGGTGTTCGATAATCGCGAGGAGGTCTTGTTCCCTAACCAGTTCGTCAATGTCCGGCTCCTCGTCAACACGATGCAGGACACGGATATCGTGCCGGTCTCGGCGATCCAGCGAGGCGCGCCCGGGACGTTCGTCTACGTGGTCAGTCCGGAGAATACGGTGACGGTGGCGAAGGTGAAGCTCGGTCCGAGCGATGGCCAGCGCATCGCGATCCTGTCCGGGCTGCAGGCCGGTGAAAGCGTCGTCGTCGACGGCGCCGACAGGCTGCGCGATGGCGCCAAGGTCACCTTGGCGCCAATCAAGCCCGACGGTGCCGCGCCGGGCGACCAACGCCCGCGGCAGGGCGATTCGGGAGCAGCGGCGGCTCAACAACCGGCTCCGCCGCGCTGAGTCAGTGAAAGGATGATCGCGCAGCTGCAGTGACGGAAATATTGGCCCTCACCCTCCCAGTCCTGCGGGCTGGGCCCCTCCCTCTCCCGCAGTGCAGTGCGGGAGAGGTTTTACTTTTCGGACAGGTTGTGGCCCCTCGCCCGCACTGCCGAGCGCCGGCGAGGCGGGTGAGGGTGCGGCTTAGGTACGCTCAATGAGCCCGTCGCGCCCTTTCATTCTGCGCCCGGTCGCCACGACATTGCTGATGGCGGCAATCATGCTGGTGGGCATGTTTGCCTACCGCTTCCTGCCGCTTTCGGCGCTTCCCGAGGTCGATTACCCGACGATCCAGGTGCAGACGTTCTACCCGGGCGCCAGCCCCGATGTGATGACCTCGTCCATCACTGCACCGCTCGAAGTCCAGTTCGGCCAGATGCCTGGGCTCAACCAGATGTCCTCGACGAGTTCGGCCGGCGCTTCGGTGATCACCCTCCAGTTCAGTCTTGCTCTCAGTCTCGACGTGGCGGAGCAGGAGGTCCAGGCGGCGATCAACGCGGCCGGCAACTTGTTGCCGTCGGATCTGCCGGCGCCGCCGATCTACGCCAAGGTCAATCCTGCGGACGCGCCGATCCTGACCTTGGCATTGACCTCGGAAACGATCTCGCCGACCCAGGTCCAGGACTTCGCCGACACGCGCCTTGCACAGAAAATCTCCCAACTGCCGGGGGTCGGCTTGGTCAGCGTCAGCGGCGGTCAGCGTCCGGCGGTGCGCATCCAGGCAAATTACCGTCAGCTCGCCGCCTATGGCCTCAATATCGACGATCTGCGCACGACGCTGGCTACCGCCAACGTCAATACGCCCAAGGGCAACTTCGATGGACCGAGCCAAGCCCACACGATCAACGCCAATGATCAGATCCGGAAAGCCGCCGACTACAACGATCTGGTGGTAGCCTACCGCAACGGCGCGCCGGTGAAGCTGTCGGATGTCGCGCACGCCACCGAAGGGCCCGAGAACACCAAGCTCGCCGCTTGGATCAACACAGACCGGGCGATCATCCTCAATATCCAGCGGCAGCCCGGCGCCAACGTCATCGAGGTGGTCGATCGGATCCAGGCGCTGTTGCCGCAGCTCAGGGCGGCGCTTCCTGCCGGAATCGATGTCGAAGTGCTGACCGATCGCACCACGACGATCCGCGCGTCGGTTGCCGATGTCGAGTTCGAGCTCGGCCTCGCCGTGGTCCTCGTCGTCATCGTGATCTTTGTGTTTTTGCGCAGCCCGTCGGCGACCCTGATCCCGAGCCTCTCGGTGCCGCTCTCGCTGGTCGGCACGCTCGCCGTGATGTATTTGGCGGGGTTCAGCCTCAACAACCTCTCGCTGATGGCGCTGACGATCGCCACAGGCTTCGTCGTCGACGACGCGATCGTCATGATCGAAAACATCTCGCGCTACATCGAGGCGGGCGATCCGCCGCTGCAGGCTGCTCTGAAAGGGTCCGCGCAGATCGGCTTTACGATCATCTCCCTAACGGTATCGCTGATCGCCGTGTTGATCCCCCTGCTCTTCATGCCCGATGTGGTCGGCCGGCTGTTTCGCGAGTTTGCCATTACCCTCGCGGTCACGATCGTGATCTCCGCTGTCGTCGCCTTGACGCTCGTCCCGATGATGTGCGCCAAGATTCTGCGTTATCGGCGTCCATCGGAAATTTCGCTCGTGGCGCGCAAGGGCCGGCAGTGGTTCGACGGGCTGATCGCCCAGTACGGCAGGCTGCTGACCTGGGTGCTCGACCACCAGCCGCTCACCCTGCTGGTGGCGGTCGGAACGCTTGGCCTGACCGTGTTTCTCTACATCGTGATCCCGAAGGGGTTTTTCCCGGTGCAGGACACGGGCCTCATCCAAGGGATCTCCGAAGCTGCGCCGTCGGTCTCCTTTGAAGCGATGGCACGACGTCAGCAGGCGCTCGCGGCCGTCATCCTGAAGGACCCCGATGTCGTCAGCCTGTCTTCCTTCATCGGGGTCGATGGCACCAACCCGACCCTAAACACCGGTCGGTTCCTCATCAACCTCAAACCGCCCGATCAGCGCCGAGTCTCGGCCAGCGATGTCATTCGGCGATTGGAACGAGAAACGCGAGAGGTTGCCGGCATCGCGCTTTACATGCAGCCGGTCCAGGATCTGACGATCGACGCGGCGGTCAGCCGTTCGCAGTACAATTTCGTACTCGAGGACGCCAACCCCGGCGAATTCGCGGTATGGGTCCCGAAACTGCTCGAGCGTCTCCAGCAGCTTCCGCATATCGAAGGGGTTACGAGCAATTACGCGGAAAACGGGCTGTCCGCCTATATCCTGATCGACCGCCCGACCGCCGCGCGTTTCGGGATCACCCCCGCCACCGTCGACAATGCGCTCTATGATTCGTTCGGGCAGCGCATCGTCTCGACCATCTTCACCCAGTCGAACCAATACCGGGTGATCCTCGAGGCCGATCCGGCACTGCAGCAATCGCTGAGCTCGTTGGGCTCGCTTTATTTGCCGTCGTCGACCGCTGCGAACGGCCAAGTGCCGCTCTCCGCGATCGCTCGGGTCGAGGAACAAACCGCACCGCTCCAGATCAATCACCTCGGGCAATTTCCGTCGACCACCGTGTCGTTCAACCTCGCGCCGGGGGCCTCGCTCGGCGAGGCGGTCGATGCGATCAAAGAGGCCGAGCGGGAAATCGGAATGCCGGCGAGCATGATCACCGCGTTCCAGGGTGCGGCGCTGGCATTTCAGGGCGCACTCGGGAACGAGCTCGTGCTGATCATCGCGGCGATCATCACGATGTACATTGTACTGGGTGTCCTCTACGAAAGCTTCATCCACCCGATCACAATCCTTTCGACACTGCCTTCCGCTGGTGTCGGTGCGCTCCTGGCATTGATGATCGACGGCAGCGATCTCAGCGTCATCGCCATCATCGGCATCATCTTGTTGATCGGCATCGTCAAGAAGAATGCGATCATGATAGTCGACTTCGCGCTCGATGCCGAGCGCAGCGAGGGCAAGACGCCGCGCGAGGCGATCTATCAGGCGTGCCTGTTGCGCTTCCGGCCGATTTTGATGACGACTATGGCGGCGCTCTTTGCCGCGCTGCCTTTGATGCTCGGAAGCGGGACCGGCTCGGAGCTGCGCCATCCGTTAGGGGTGACGATCGTCGGCGGCTTGATCTTCAGCCAATTGCTGACGCTGTTCACGACGCCGGTTATTTATCTCAGCTTCGACCGGCTTGGTCAGCTGCTGCGCCGTAACGCTGGTCCCGGCGCGGCAAGGCCGGAGGGTGCCGGCCCATGAGCCCTTCGGCGCTGTTCATCCAGCGGCCGGTGGCGACCACCTTGTTGACCCTCGGTGTCGCCCTCGCCGGATTTTTTGCCTTCTTAAAACTGCCGGTGGCGCCGCTGCCGCAGGTCGATTTTCCGACCATCTCGGTATTTGCAACAATGCCGGGGGCGAGCCCCGACACGATGGCGACGACCGTAGCGACCCCACTGGAGCGCCATCTCGGCGTTATTGCGGACGTTACCGAGATGACGTCGCAGAGTACCGTCGGACAGACCCGGATCACCCTCCAATTCGGTTTGAACCGGAATATCGACGGAGCCGCGCGTGACGTTCAGGCGGCGATAAACGCTGCGCGCGCGGACCTTCCGACCAGCCTGCGCACCAACCCGACCTATCGCAAGGTCAATCCCGCCGATGCGCCGATCGCGATCCTGGCGATGACCTCGAATACGCTTACGCGGGGCCAGATCTACGACGCCGCCTCGACAATCGTGCAACAGGCGCTTTCCCAGATCGACGGAGTCGGGCAGGTGGCGATTGGCGGGAGCTCGCTGCCGGCGGTGCGCGTCGAGCTCAACCCACTGACGTTGTTCAAATACGGCATCGGCCTCGAGGACGTGCGCGCGGCACTCGCCTCAGCCAACGCGCACAGTCCCAAGGGGATAATCGAAGACGGCGACCAGCGATTCCAGATCTACACCAACGACCAATCGAACCGCGCGGCAGATTATCGTCCGCTTGTGATCGCTTACCGCGATGGCTCTCCAGTGCGCCTGATCGACGTCGCGGAAGTTAGAGACTCGGTAGAAAATGTGCGCAATCAGGGGCTCGCCAACGGCAAGCCCGGAGTTCTGGTGTTTGTCTACAAGCAGCCGGGCGCCAACATCATCGAGACGGTGGACCGCGTCAAAGCGATCCTCCCCCAACTCGAAGCCTCGGTCCCACGCGCCGTCAATGTCGAGCTGACCTTGGACCGGACGGTCACGATTCGGGCCTCGCTGCATGACGTCGAGCGCACCTTGATGATCGCGATCTGCCTCGTCATCCTTGTCGTGTTTGCCTTCCTCCGCAATGCACGCGCCGCCCTGATCCCGAGTGTGGCAGTGCCGGTCTCGCTGATCGGCACGTTCGGCGTGATGTATTTGCTGGGCTACAGCCTCAATAACCTTTCGCTGATGGCGTTGACGATCTCGACCGGCTTTGTCGTCGACGACGCGATCGTCGTACTGGAGAATGTCACCCGGCACATCGAAGCCGGCAAGACCCGAATGCAGGCGGCGCTCCAGGGAGCCGGCGAGGTTGGTTTCACCGTGCTGTCGATGAGCCTTTCGCTGATCGCCGTCTTTGTGCCAATTCTGCTGATGGGCGGTATCGTCGGACGCTATTTCCGCGAATTCGCGATGACGTTGTCGGTCGCGATCCTGATTTCGCTGGCGATCTCGCTGACGACGACACCGATGATGTGCGCCTATTTGCTCCGTAAGCCTTATGACCAGAACGCTGGTGGCTTCTATCGTGCCAGCGAGCAGGTTTTCGTGGCTATCCTCCGGCTGTACGAGCGTAGCCTGCGCCACGCGCTGCGGTGGCCGTCGCTCGTCATGCTGAGCCTGTTGGCGACGCTGGGCCTCGGCATCTATCTCGTAACAATCATTCCAAAGGGCTTTTTCCCGAATCAGGACGTCGGACTAATGGCGGGCGGCATTCAGGCCGACCAGAGTATCTCGTTCCAGCTGATGGAAAAAAAGCTCGCCCAGTTCGTCGATATCATTCAGCGAGATCCGGCGGTCGAGAACGTCAACGCGTTTACCGGCGGCAGTCAGACCAATTCCGGTTTCATGTTCGTCGTGTTGAAGCCGCTGTCCGAGCGCCAGGTCTCGATGGAGAAAGTCATCAGCCGGCTACGACCCAAGCTCAACCAAGTCGCGGGTGCTCGACTCTTTTTACAGGGAGCCCAGGACATCAGGGTCGGCGGGCGCGCGAGCTTCTCCCAATACCAATACACCCTGCTGGCGGACGACACCGCCGAGCTCTATGAATGGGCACCCAAGCTCGAAACGGCATTGCAGAAGGTGCCGCTCTTGAGCGACGTCAATCTCGACCAACAGCAAAAGGGGCTGGAGGTCGATCTGGTCATCGACCGTTCTGCCGCCGCACGCCTCGGTCTTAGCGTCAGCCAAATCGACAATACGCTCTACGACGCGTTCGGCCAACGACAGGTGTCGGTGATCTATGCCCCGCAAAATCAATACCACGTCATCATGGAGGTCGCCCCGGAATTCTGGCAGAACCCGGACATCCTGAACCAGATCTACATCAGCACGAGCGGTGGTACGGTCGGCGGCACCAAATCTACTAACGCGCTTGCCGGGACGGTCCAGACCAAGGTGCGGGCGGCGACAAGCGCCAGCGCGGCGACTACCGCCGCGCAGATCGCCGGCGACGCGGCACGCAACCTCGCTAACAACGCGCTCGCCAACACCGGCCGCGCGGCGACTTCTACGGGTACCCCGGTCAGCACGTCGCGAGAGACGATGGTGCCGCTTTCCGGCGTTGCCCATTTCGCCCCGGGCAATGCGCCTCTTGCGGTTAATCACCAAAACCTCTTCGTCGCGTCGACGATCTCGTTCAATCTCGCGCCGAACGTCTCACTCAGCCAGGCCACGGCAGCGATCGAGGATGAGATGCGCAAGCTTGGCGTGCCAGCCTCGATCCGCGGCAGCTTTCAGGGGACGGCGAGGATGTTTCAGCAGTCGCTCGACAATGAGCCGATTCTGATCGCCGCCGCGCTGCTCGCCGTCTATATCGTGCTTGGGGTGCTCTATGAGAGCTTTATCCACCCGATCACGATCTTGTCGACCCTGCCATCGGCAGGGGTCGGCGCGGTCCTGGCACTGATCGTCACCGATACCGAGTTCAGCATCATGGCGATGATCGGTGTCATTCTGTTGATCGGGATCGTCAAAAAGAACGCGATCATGATGATAGATTTCGCCCTCGATGCTGAGCGCCGCGAGGGTTTGACATCGCGCGAGGCGATTTATCAAGCCTGCCTCAAACGTTTCCGGCCGATCATCATGACGACGATGGCGGCGATGTTCGGGGCGATGCCGCTGGCGTTCGGCTTTGGCGAGGGTGCCGAATTACGCCAGCCGCTCGGGATCTCGATCGTCGGCGGGCTGCTCGTCAGCCAGCTGCTGACCCTCTACACGACGCCGGTCATTTACCTCTATCTCGACCGCTTCCGGCTGTCGGCGCAACGCCGCTGGCGAATTCGCCACCCGCGGTTTGCTTCCGAGCGCCTTCTCGAACCTGGCGAGTGACCATGGCTGAGCGGTAGCGACGGCGACATTGGGGGGATGCAAGTAGTCGGCGTCAAAACCCTCTCCCGCATTGCGGGAGAAGGGGGACCCAGCCCACAGGGCTGGGTGGTTGAGGGCGTATCTTACTGGCACCGTCCTCCCTCACCCGGCTCGCTCTGCTCGCCACCCTCTCCCGCAATGCGGGAGAGGGGCGTAGCGTGGATGGGCGCTGTTGCCACCGCCGTGTTTCTTTCGGCCTGCACAGTCGGGCCCGATTACCGACGGCCCGATGCGCCCGTGCCGGCCCAGTACAAGGAAGCGGGGTGGAAGGTCGGCGAGCCGAGCGATGCGATCGACCGCGGCGCCTGGTGGTCGGTCTACAAGGATCCCGTGCTCGACGATCTGGAAAAGCAGATCGACATTTCCAATCAGAACCTCAAAGCCGCCGAAGCGGCGTTTCAGCAAGCGGAATGGATCGTTGCCCAGGCCCGCTCCGGCTTTTTCCCGACCTTTAATCTAAATGCGAGTGCGCAGCGTTCGCGAACCGGCGGTGGCTCCAGTAGCAGCACGGGCGCCGGCCGATCCGGGTTTACCAGCAGCTCGTTCAGCACCTCCGCGTCGGCGAGCTGGGTGCCGGACCTCTGGGGTAAGATCCGCCGTACTGTCGAAGGGGATGTGGCGAGCGCCCAGGCGAGCGCCAGCGATCTCGCCAGCGCCCGTCTTGCAGCACAGGGCACGCTGGCCAGCGTCTATCTGCAGCTCAGGGTCGCCGACGAGTTGAAGCGCCTGCTCGACGCCGCAGCCTCGTACTATGCCGAATCTCTGCGGATCACGCGCAACCAGTATCAGAGCGGCACTGCAGACCAGTCGGCCGTCTCTCAGGCTGAGGCGCAGCTCGAGAGCACGCAAGCGCAGGCGATTGCGGTCGGCGTGACGCGTGCCCAGCTCGAGCACGCTATCGCGGTCCTGATCGGCAAGCCGCCCGCGGAGTTTTCGATTCTCCCGACGGAAGCGGTGGTCGCGGTGCCGGTAATACCGGCAGAGATGCCGTCCGCGCTTTTGGAGCGCCGCCCCGATATTGCCGCCGCCGAGCGGCTGATGGCCTCGGCCAATGCACAAATCGGCGTTGCCGAGGCGGCGTTTTATCCGACGATCACCCTTTCGGCCGATTCTGGGACTTCGGCGTTGACGCTGAACCGTCTGTTGGCCACTTCGAGCCGCTTCTGGGCGTTTGGATCGACCCTTGTGGAAACAGTGTTCGATGCCGGCGCGCGCGCCGCTATCGTAGAAGAGGCGCGCGCCTTCTTCGACCAGACCATCGCGAATTACCGGCAGAGCGTGCTGACCGGGTTTCAGCAGGTCGAGGACCAGCTCGCGGCGCTGCGCATCCTCGCCCAGCAGGCCGAGGTGCAGGACAAGGCTGTGGCGGCAGCATTCGAGGCCGCGCGGATCCTCAATAACCAGTATCTGGCCGGCACTGTCGCGTATACGAGCGTCATCGTCGCCGATCAGACCGCGCTCACCAATGCCGTTACGGCCGTCAATATCCGGCAGAGCCGGCTCGTCGCGAGTGCCGCGCTGATTCAGGCGTTGGGCGGCGGATGGGACGCCGCTCAGCTGCCGAGCCGTGAGCGCATCGACGAGGACGCTCCGCTCAACTTCAGCCCGTTCCCGCCGGCGGCGGAGGTGCGAAGTCGCTGAGCGCCGCCGCCTCGGCCGGAAAATTCGAGGTCGACCGGGGAACCCGACGCGCGGGCGAGGGCGTCCTCTTGAAACATCGGTTGCACGGGCGCACGTCACGAGGGCAATGCCGTCGCCCCGCTTGGGATACCGTTGCCCAGTTTTAACCGCTACGGCGGTGCGGGTCGGTGTGGCGCTGCTAGGACTCCTCATCTCGGGGACGAACATGGCTCAGGAAAGCTCGCTGTCCGCGCCGCTCGTGCTGAAAGACGTCCAGAGCGGGTTCGCCGGAGAGACCGGGAGGGTCTGGACGATCTCACCGGACGGGGGTTACACGGTCGCCCGTCAGATCGGTCTGAAGGAACTCGAGCCGGACCAGCAAGGGCGGTTGACGCCGGAGCAATGGGCGCAGCTCAAAACCTTGTTGGACCGGATGGCAGTGATGGCGCTGCCGCGGCAGCTCGGCGGCG
>DATNKF010000274.1:0-2166 GCA_035603555.1 Allostellaceae bacterium | reverse complement strand
CTGCCGGGCAAGGCTGGGGGCGCGGCCGCGGTCAGGAGAACCCTCGCAATCACTATCTGCCGGATCGCTGATCCGATGCTGGTCGCTAGACCGAGGCAGCTCCGCGACGCATCAACGGTCATGCGGTTTCGACCCGCGCATCAGAGTATGATCAACCGTCGTCATGACCGCCGCGCCTCCTGCCTTGCCCGCCAGAGCTTGGAGCAAGCGCTTGAAAGAAAGCCACGAATTGACGCGCCTGCTACTTGTGAAGGCGGACATGAGAGTGGTGCGAACCTGATACTTGGTACCGCGGCATACCCTCACCCGCCTCCCCCGGATTGCGATCCGGGGTCGGCACCCCTGGCGCATCGCGGGAGAGGGGCTTAGGGCTTGTACGTCTGTAGCCCCTCTCCCGCATTGCGGGAGAGGGAGGACCCCAGCCCTGTGGGCTGGGTGGGTGAGGGTTATGGCAGAGGATCGGCGGCTTTCCTCGGTGCGCGCTCACGGGATACACTGCGCCGTGTTGCCAAGCTCTCGGTGGGAGCCGACAGATGGAGATAAACGCCGCGGTCTTCCGCAAAGTGCACGAACCGCTGACGATCGAAGCGGTCGAGATCGACAAGCCCTGGGGACGCGAGGTGCTGGTCCGCACCGCGGCGACGGGCGTGTGCCACAGCGATCTGCATGTCGTTAACGGGCAGGGGCGGTTCCCGCTCGACCGGCCGATCGTTCTCGGCCACGAGGGTGCCGGGGTCGTCGAGGCGGTCGGCGCCGAGGTGAGCGCAGTCAGGCCGGGTGATCACATCGTCGCCTGCCTCTCGGGCTTCTGCGGCAACTGCCCGCAATGCCTCGCGGGCCACCCAAATTTGTGCACCGGCGGTATTGTCACCCGGCCCGAGGCTGCGGCACCGCGGCTATCGCAGGAAGGCAAGCCGCTGCGTCAGTTCATCGGCATTTCGAGCTATGCCGAGAAAATGCTGCTGCACGAGAACTCGCTGGTGAAGATCGACCCAGAATTGCCGCTCGACAAAGCAGCACTGGTCGGCTGCGGCGTCTTGACTGGAGTCGGCGCGGCGTTGCGCACATCCGGTCTCGAAGCCGGGCAGACGGTCGCAGTCTTCGGCTGCGGCGGGGTTGGGCTGTCGATCATTCAGGGGGCGCGCATCGGCGGGGCGCGCCAGATCATCGGCGTCGATTACTTCGCCTCCAAACGCGAGATGGCCGAGCGCGCCGGCGCCACGCATTTCGTCAACAGCGCCGAGGATGATCCCGTCAAGGCGGTGCGTGCGCTGACCCAAGGTGCGGGCGTCGACCATGCCTTCGAGGCCGTCGGCAATGCCAAGCTCGTGCGCCAGGCAATCGAGAGCCTGGCGATCCGCGGCACGGCGACGATCGTCGGCGTCTTGCCGCCGGACGCGATGATCGAGTTCCCATGGATGGCGATCCGACCGGAATGTCGGGTGCAGACCTCGCGGATGGGCTCCAACCGCTTCCGCTATGACATCCCGACCTACCTCGAATTCTATCGCCAGGGCCGGCTCAATCTCGACGACATGGTCACCAAGCGCGGCCGGCTCGGCGACATCAACGAGGCCTTCCGGGCGATGAAGGCCGGCGAGGTTGCCCGCACTGTGCTGACCTTTGACTGAGGTATCCGTCATGCAGTCGATCCGCATCAATCGGCAAAAGCGGCTCGCCGCGGAGCCGGGCTGCGGCCACAACCGCTTTCATCCGGACATCGTGCCGCTGGTCGAGGTCGGCGAGGGCGAAGAGGTGGCGTTGGAGACGCGCGACGCGCTCGACGGCCAGCTCAAGCCAGGGACGACGGTCGCCGATTTTGCCTCACTCGATGCCGGTGCGGTGCACCCGTTGACCGGACCGGTCTTTGTCAAGGGTGCGGAACCCGGCGACATCCTGGAGATCGAGTTCACCGACATCATCGCCCAGCCGGTGGCGTTCAGTGCCATCATCCCGGGGCTGGGTTTTCTGCGCGACGTCATGAGCGAGCCGTTCCTCGTGCATTGGCAGATCCGGGA
The DNA here is from genome assembly GCA_035603555.1 of Allostellaceae bacterium. Classification (GTDB taxonomy): domain Bacteria; phylum Pseudomonadota; class Alphaproteobacteria; order ATCC43930; family CGMCC-115725; genus AP-15. The sequence goes on along the minus strand of DATNKF010000274.1, from coordinate 148 downwards.
CGGCTGGGCTACCTCGGCCGACATCCCCAGTGTGCGGATTCCCGGCGCCCCGTTCATGGGGGTCTCGGGGGTGGCGCCGTCGGCCGAGAAGCTCGCGGCATGGACGGCGCGCGAGCAGCGGGTCATCGACAAGGGCGGCCTCGCCTTT
>DATNKF010000273.1:0-11553 GCA_035603555.1 Allostellaceae bacterium | reverse complement strand
GCTCGTGCCCCGCCTGCGCCGTCTCGCGGTGATCGTCAGGGGAGATCCCGGCCTCGAGCAAAAGCTCCAGGACATTCGCAGCAACGCCGCGCGCATCGGGATCGAGCCGCTGATGCTCGAGGCAGCGACCGGGACGGCTCTCCGACTGACCTTCGCTCGGCTGCGCGCCGAGCGCAGCGAGGCCCTCTACGTGGCCTCCGGCCCGCTCGGCCCCGCCAAGCGGGCCCAGCTCATCGCCCTCGCTTTCGAATCTCGGCTGCCCGCGATCTATTCCTTCCGCGTGTTTGCGGTCGAGGGTGGATTGATGTCGTTCAGCGCGGATTACGGCGATCTCTTCCGCCGCGCTGCAGGTTCCGTCGCCAGGATCCTCAACGGCACTAAGCCGGCGGACCTGGCGATCGAGCCGCCGCGCCAATTCGATCTGACCATCAATCTTAAGACCGCCAGCGCGCTCGGCCTGGAGATCCCGCCCGCGATCCTCGCCCGCGCCGACGAGGTCATCGAATGAGGCAGATCGCCGCTCTGCTTCTGCTTACTCTCTGCGCCGTAGCCCCAGCATTTGCGCAGAATACCGAAAAGCTGCCGATTGTCGGCGTCTTGCGCATGAACACGCCGGAAACCGCCCAGCTGCCCGTAACGGGGCTCAAGGCCGCCTTGGCAGCGCTAGGGCGGGTCGACGGCCGCAATATCCGCCTCGACGTCAGGCTCGCTGGAGGCCATATCGAGCGGTTGCCGGAACTCGCCGAGGCGCTGGTCCGAGAGAAGGCGAGCGTCATCCTCGCGACCGGGCTCCCCGCTATCCTGGCGGCGCAGCGCGCGACGAGGACGATCCCGATCGTCGCCGACGACGATGACCTCCTCGCAGAGGGCGTGATCGGCAGCTTGGCTAAGCCTGGCGGCAATACCACCGGCATCAGCATCCTCGCCACCGAGCTCGACGCGAAGAGGCTGGAAATCCTGAAGCAGATCCGGCCCGCGGCACGACGCATCGCGCTGCTACGTGATCCGTCCAACAGCGCGCCCGCGCGAGTGCAGCCGGTCGCCGATACAGCGCGGGCGCTCGGCGTCGAGCTTCAGGCCGTCGACGTGCACAGCCCCGCCGACTTGGCACCAGCATTTGGATCCTTCCTCGCCGCGGGCGCCGAGGCGGTCAATATCCTCGCCTCGCCGGTGCTGTTCAGCTTCCGCGAACAGCTCGTTCCGCTCAGTCTGGATCAGAAGCTTCCGGCAATGTGCCAGTGGCGGGCGATGGCCGAGGCGGGTTGCCTGGCGAGTTACGGGCCGACGCTGCGCGAGCTTGCTGCCATGCGCGCGGCCCTCGCCGACAAGATGCTGACGCGGGCACGGCCGGGCGAGACGCCGGCGCAGCAGCCGATCCGGCTCGAGTTGGTCATCAACCAGAGAACGGCACACGCGATCGGCGTCGAGATCCCACAAGCGATCCTCGGCCGCGCCGACGAGGTCATCGAATGAGGTGTACGACGCATTGCGATAATCACGATCCAGAAATCGCCTAATTCATATTACAGATTCGAGACGATGGCGGCTGCGGGGCAACTTTGCCGGCCGCCGGGTCGACGCGCAGTGCCACAACCATAAGGGGATTTAGCTGCAGATTCGCTGTATATTTGACGATCGGCAATCGGCGACGCAACTGTTCGTTGCCGCCCGGGATGGGCTGCCTCTTTGCGAGGCATCTTCTTGGGCCGGGCGCCGCCGGATGTGTTAGATTGGTGCGCGCGGCCCACAGCGACATTCGCACGCGACGGGTCGGGCCCATCCTTTCGTCCTCTCGCCGTTTGAGCAGGGATCTCGAAGCGAACCTTTTGATGCGTGTGTTCCGGTTTTTCGAAAGCCTCCTCGAGCCGACGGCAATTCCGCCGCAGGGGCCCCCGCCGGCGGGTCTGGCCGCGTTCTACTGGCATTATGCGCGCCAGGCGCGGGGTCTGGTCGCAGCACTCTTCGTCACCGGTTTCATCGTCGCGCTGATCGACACCACGATCCCGGTATTCGTCGGTCGGGTGATCACGATGGTCTCCAGTCGTGAGCCCGGTGCGCTGCTGCGCGATTCGTGGCCGCCGCTCCTCGGCATGGCATTCGTCGTGCTGGTCGCGCGGCCTTTGGCGATGCTGCTGCAGAACATGATCACCAATCAGGCGATCATCCCTGGGCTCTCCAACCTGATCCGCTGGCAGAGCCATTGGCATGTGGTGCGGCAGAGCTGGAGCTTCTTTCAGAACGATTTTGCCGGCCGCATCGCGCAGCGCGTCATGCAGACCGGCCCGTCATTGCGCGAAAGCGTCGTCGCAGCCACCAACGCGGTCTGGTACATCCTCGTCTATGGCGGCGGCGCGATCATCTTGCTCGCCTCCAACGACGCGCGATTGGCGATTCCCATAGTGCTGTGGTTCGCCGGGTACGCCGCACTGCTCCGCTATTTTGTGCCGCGGCTGCGCACACGCTCCCGGCATATGTCGGATACGCGTTCGGCTCTCACGGGCCGCGTCGTCGACAGCTACACCAATATCGCGACGGTCAAACTGTTCGCCCGGCCGCGGGACGAGGACGAATTCGTCCGGGCTGCGATGGACGATCTTACCGAGGCGCATCGCCAGCAGGTGCGGCTGACGACACTGCTCAATCTGTGCTTAGCGGTGCTGAACGCGGCGATGGTCGTGGGCACCGGAGGTTTGGCGATCTGGCTGTGGAACGACGGGCGTATCGCCGTCGGCACCGTGGCGATGGCGTTGCCGCTGACCTGGCACATCGCGGCGATCGCCGGCTGGGTGGCGCAGAACGTGACGACGATCTTCGAGAATATCGGCGTCGTGCAGGAAGGCATGCGGTCGATCGCCGTACCGCGCCAGATGCCGGACCGGCCCGGTGCGGAGGCCCTGCAGGTCGAGCGCGGGACGGTGCGTTTCGAAGACGTGCGGTTCGGTTACGGCACAGCGAGAGGCGTGCTTCACGGCATCGACTTGACCGTGATGCCGGGCGAACGGGTCGGTCTCGTCGGGCGATCCGGCGCCGGGAAATCTACCCTGGTCAACCTGTTGCTGCGGTTCTACGACATCGAGGCCGGTCGCATCCTGATCGACGGGCAAGACATCGCCCTCGTTACCCAGGAGAGCCTGCGCGCCCACATCGCGATGGTGACCCAGGACACCTCGCTGCTGCACCGCTCGATTCGCGACAATATCCGTTACGGCAGGCTGCAGGCGAGCGAGTGGGAGGTGCGGCGCGCCGCGGCTCAGGCGCACGCCCTCGAATTTGTCGAGGGGCTCGAGGATTGGTATGGGCGCCGCGGGTTCGATGCGCATGTCGGCGAGCGTGGCGTCAAGCTCTCGGGCGGCCAGCGTCAACGCATCGCACTCGCCCGGGTGATCCTCAAGGATGCCCCGATCCTGGTGCTCGACGAGGCGACCTCGTCGCTCGATTCCGAAGTCGAAGCGGCGATCCAGGAGCAGCTCGACAGCCTGATGCGAGGACGGACGGTCATCGCCATCGCTCACCGGCTGTCGACGATCGCACGCATGGACCGGCTGATCGTGCTCGATCAGGGGCGGATCGTTGAAGAGGGCACCCACGCCCAGCTCCTCGCCCGCGGTGGCACCTACGCGCGATTGTGGCAGCACCAGTCGGGTGGGTTGCACGACCTCGGTGCGACGATCCCGCTCGACGCGGCCGAATAGCGGGCCGGGACAGCCTCGGCAGATCGGCCGGAAAATCGCCACATATGGCAGGCGAAAGGTGCGCGATGAGCGAACTGGCGATCAGATGTATGACCCTCGCGGAGTTCCTGCGCTGGGAGGACGGAACCGATACGCGCTACGAGCTGATTGGTGGCCTCCCGATGGCCATGGCCCCGCCCGCAAGGCCCCACGGTGTCCTATGCGTCAGACTGGGGGCGGCGATCGACAGCGCGCTACGCTCCCGCCGACCGTGCATGGCACAGGCCGAGGCGGGGATCGTTCGGCCGGATCGGGACGATACTTATTACGTGGCCGATCTGGCGGTAACCTGTAGTCCCTACCGGCGGGGAGAGCAGTTCGTCAATGATCCCATCCTGATCGTCGAAATCTTGTCTCCTGGAACCGAAAGGCACGATCGTCGGACAAAGCTTCCCGCATACCGCGATATCGACAGCGTCAACGAAATCCTGCTTATCGATTCGGAAAGCATTTACGCCGAAATACTCAGGCGCGAAGGTGACCGCTGGATCACCGAGCTGGTTCAGGGACGAGACGCGACCCTTCGCCTCTCCTCGGTCGATTTGCGGATCGCGATGGCGGAGCTCTACGAAGGTCTCGATATCGCTGCCGAGAATGCGGCTTGAGAGGCTGCGCTCGCTGCCCTTAAGGACCCGCCCCGAATGATCAACCGGCTCTATTCCCGGACGCTGGCCATGGCCGCCCATCGTCACGCGATGGCAGCGATGGCGCTGATTTCGTTCGCCGAGAGCTCGTTCTTTCCGCTGCCGCCCGATTTCCTGCTCGTGCCGATGACGCTGGCGCAGCCACGCCGGGCTTGGCTGATTGCCACGATCTGCACAGTCACCTCGGTCGTCGGCGGCTATGTTGGCTACGCGATCGGTTATTACCTGTTCGACACCCTCGGTCAGCCGGTGCTCGAATTCTACCACGCGATGGACAAATATCGGGCGTTCAGCGCGGCTTTCGCCGAATGGGGCGTGTGGATCATCATCATCAAGGGACTGACGCCGATCCCCTTCAAGCTCGTCACGATCGCCAGCGGCGCGGCGCATTTCGATCTGGTCAGCTTCACTATGGCATCGCTGGTCTGCCGCAGCCTGCGCTTCTTTCCGCTCGCCGCCCTATTGTGGCGATTCGGTGAGCCGATCCGCGACTTTATCGAGCACCGGCTGATGCTGGTCACCAGCCTGGTCGCGGCGGCGCTCGTTGGCGGTTTCGTGGTGCTGCGCTATCTTTAAAAAATCATGGGAGCCGACCGCGTACGCTTTCCGATTTTAGTCCTAGCGGCGAGCCTCGCGGTGCTGGCCAGTGTGCTGGTGTCTCAATATTGGGGCGGGCTCACCCCCTGCGAGCTATGCGTGATGCAGCGTTGGCCGTGGGTCGCCGCCGCCGTTATCTCCTTGATCGGGATCAAGGTCTCTAGCCGATCGGGGTTGTCCTGGGTTGCGTTGACACTTGCCGCTGTCTTTGCCGTCAGCAGCGCGCTCGCCTTTTATCATGTCGGGGTCGAGCGTCATTGGTTCGCCGGTCCCAGCGCCTGCACCGGAGCCGCTACCGCGGCTGACACCGTCGAGGCATTGAAGGAGCGTATCCTCGGCCAGATGCCCGTGCGTTGTGACGAGCCCGCCTGGTCGCTATGGGGCATTTCGCTCGCCGGATGGAATCTGCTCGCCTCCTTGGTGATGGGCGGGAGCTGTCTTGCCGCCTTTTCGCGGCTGCGCCGGCCTTACCTGCGGGGCGGGATACGCAAAGGGATCGCATGAGCGAAGCGCGCCCACAGCGCCTGCCCGGAGATCGCGAGCCGGCCGAAGTGATCGCGCGCATGCTGCGGGTCGACCACGCCGGCGAGTATGGGGCAACGAGGATCTATGAAGGTCAGCTCGACGTGCTCGGGCGCAGCCGCGGCGCCGGCGAGATCCGCCGGATGGCAGAGACCGAGAAACGCCATCTCTGCCGGTTCGACCAGTTGTTGGTCATGCGGCGGGTGCGTCCGACCCTCCTCCACCCGCTGTGGACGGTTGCCGGTTATGCGCTCGGGGCCGCGACGGCTCTCTTGGGCGAGCGCGCCGCTATGGCGTGTACCGTCGCGGTTGAGGAGATCATCGACGAGCACTACCGGCAACAAGCTGAAGATCTCGGCGCCGTGGATCCCGGGCTGCGAGATGAGATTCTTGCGTTTCGCGACGACGAGATCGCACATCGCGAGATCGCCATCGTCCACGGCGCCGAGGACACCCCCGGCTACGAGCTGATCAGCGCCGCAATCAAGGCCGGTTCGCGGTTGGCGATCTGGCTCTCGACCCGCCTTTAGACTTAGACTCGGACCGGGCTGCTTCAAAAGGCATAGCGCCGTAGCCCGCCATCGACAGGAATGACGGCGCCATTGATGTAATGGGCGAGCGGCGAGGCCAGGAAGACGGCCAGCACGGCGAGGTCTTCGGGCTCTCCGTAGGCCCCCGCCGGGATCTCTGCTGCGGCATGGCTCCTGCGATGCTCTTCGGGGTAGTTGCGGCGGATCTGCTCGCTCATGATCCGCCCGGGCGGGATCGAGTTGACGGTGATCCCGTACCGCCCGACATCGCGCGACAGTCCCTTGGCCCACGCGTGAACTGCCGCCTTGGCGGAAAAGGCGGCGTTGAGCCGGTCGGGTTCCGATTTGCCGGTGATGTTGATGATGCGGCCCCAGCGGTGCTCGATCATTTGCGGAAGTAGAGCATGTGTAATCTGGCGTTGCCGGGTGAAGTTGAGCGTGATTGCTTCTTCCCACCGCTCCTCCGGCGCATCGACCGGCAACGGGCGGCTACCCCCGGCGCAATTGACCAGGATGTCGACACGGCCGAGGCCGAAGACCGCGGCATCGCGCAATCTGCTTGCGGCGTCCGCCGCCATGATGTCCTGGGTGATCAGCAGGGGGCGCGGCCCTTGCCCCCGTTCGATCTCGCTCGCCAGTTCGTCGAGCAGATGGGTGCGGCGCGCCACTGCTGCGACCTGAACGCCTTCGCCAGCCAACCCCCTCGCGATGGCGCGACCAATCCCCATGCTCGCGCCCGTGACGAGCGCGGTCTTTCCGACGAGTTGCAGATCCATGATCTCTCCTCTGAAACGCCAGCGCCAGGCTGATCAACCGGTGCGTCCGGGCGCAAGTGGAGACGGACCAGATCCCAACCGTAGCCGCAGTGGTACTGCAACCGATACCGGGCGGCACGCACCACCTTCCCATGAACCTGTCCAAAAGGACGGCGGACTGACGCCCTGAGAGTTATGCACCAAGCTGTGCAGCCCGAGCTGCTAGCCGCAGGAGGGACCGACCGATCATGAAACCTTCACCTGACGTCAGCCTTCCATGAGGCTGCCGACCGGAGTTTGCGCCCACTGTGAACCAGCTCACACGACCTACCACGAATTTGCCTGATGATCGTCGCTCTTGTTGGCTTGCGGTCGCGACATTCCCGCTCGATGCTCCAATTTTCATCCTTAGAACAAACGGGAAACCTTCCTCTAGAGGCCGATCCTTGGAGTCCCGAAAATCCGCTGGCGCACTAACGACACAGACCCCAGGGGGAAGCATGGAATGCGACAGTTCTATAATTCCGCAAAAAACATCGGGAACACTCGGAATAGCATGCCGCCGAGGGGGTTCTTAACTTCGAATGCGAAGGGCGCAGCCGTCTGGTGCCCACCCGAGCGCTACGCGGTTAACGTGCATACAATGTGATCAATTCTCCTATAGACGAATTGTTAACTACTTATAGTAATCCTGGTTAACGAAGATCCCGCCGGTGCGAGTTACCGGCCGAAACCGGAGGTTCCTATGCGCGTGCTTCTTGTCGAGGATGATGCAACAACCGCAGCCAGCATCAAGATGATGCTGGCAAAAGAGAATTTCATTTGCGATACGACGGATCTGGGCGAGGACGGCTTAGAGATCGGCAAGCTCTATGATTACGACATTATTCTCCTCGATCTGATGCTCCCCGACATCGACGGCTACGAAGTACTGCGTCGTTTGCGCGCAGCGCGCGTACGCACTCCGATCTTGATCCTCTCTGGTCTAGGCGAGCTCGACCACAAGCTCAAGGGTCTCGGTTTTGGCGCCGACGACTTCCTCACCAAGCCTTTTGATCGTCGTGAATTGGTCGCTCGGATCCAAGCGATCGTGCGCCGCTCTAAGGGCCACTCCGAATCGACGATCCGCACCGGCAAGCTCGTTGTCAATCTAGATACCCGCGTCGTCTCGGTCGAGGATCAACCGGTTCACTTGACCGGCAAAGAGTACGGTATTCTCGAGTTGCTCAGCTTGCGCAAAGGCACGACTTTGACAAAGGAGATGTTTCTCAACCACCTCTATGGCGGTATGGACGAGCCCGAGCTCAAGATCATCGACGTCTTTGTCTGCAAACTACGCAAGAAGCTCGCCCAGGCGACGGGGGGAAAACATTATATCGAGACCGTATGGGGCCGCGGTTATGTCCTCCGCGATCCGGTCGAAGCGCCGTCCCCCGTAATCTCCGCTCCTGTCCCTGGGAACCCCGGCGTTCACCCCGGTTCCGCGGCCGCTTAGTCAGTCGGGAGGTATCACCGCAGCTATTCTTACCCGTCGGGGCTCCGCCGTCCCGACGAGTCGGCATCCCAGCGACGCCGCGAGCACACCAGCGAAGTAGGCTTGGACGGTTCGCGAGGTGAGCCCATCGACAGATGCGACCAGCGTCAGCGCTGCCAGCGTTTCGGGCGAGAGAGATGCGGTTTCGCCGATGGCTTCGATCTCCAGAATTGCGGTTGCCAAGACCAGGCGGCCCCCGCGGGGCAGCGCATCGGCTGCAACCAGCAGCAGGTTGCAAGCCAGCCTCTGCCACTCGAGCGGCAGGACCGCGGCGCTCTCCCTGTACTCACAAGTGATGCGGGATCCACCAAAGAGACGCGCGGCGAGATCCCGCGGCTGTGTGCCGATGGCGGCGCCACCAGAAAATCCGTAGGCGAAGCGATAGAATTGCAAACGATCGGCGGCTTGGCGCGCGCTGACGCCGATCAGCTCAACAGCGTCATCGGCGAAATCCAGGTCCTCATCCGCAAGCAGCTCAGTACCATTGTTGATAGCAGTGATCGGGCCGATCAGTTCATGGCACAGGCGCGCACAGAGTAACGCCGATACGCGTGTGTCGACGACGCTGCTCGTGACCGCACGTCGCCCCGGCGCCAGCGACGCCTGATCGCTGCCGCGAGCAAAGATCGATCTAAACGGGTCCATTCTACTCGACCCTCCGGGGCCAGCATCCGGGGACGCAGCCTCGTTCGTAGCCCGCGGGGCGTCATCGGAACGTCCGGCAACTCGACCGTCCCGTCGCAGAGGAAGACGCAGCTCAACCCGCCGCTGTCCGCAGCAGCGCTGCGGCGGTCGCAAAATCCTCGGGGTGATTGGCGTTGAAGAATGGGTCCACCCTTTCATCGGCGAACGGTACCGTCACGAGCCGGTGGCGCGCGGTCCAAAGATCGACCTTGCGGATCCCCTCCTCCACCACCGCGCGGCGGAGATCATCGCGCAGCCGCACCGGCCACAGGCCGAACACCGGGTGCGCGCGGCCGCCGGAGGCGGCGCAGGCGAGATCGCCATCCGCCGCATCGCGGCCCTCGGCAAGCCGCGCGACGAGATCGGTGGGCAGAAATGGCGCGTCGGTGGCGACGCTGGCGATGTAGGGGCAATCCGGACGCTGCGAGGCGGCCCAATCGAGGCCGGCCAGCACGCCGGCGAGCGGGCCAGCGAAGCCGGACACGCTGTCCGGCACGATCGGCAGCGCATAGCCCGCAAAGCGGGCGGGGTCGCCATTGGCATTGAGCACTAGAGCGTCGACCTGCGGCCGGAGCCGCTCGATGACCCGGTCGAGCAGCGGGATCCCGCCGAGTAAACGCAACGCCTTGTCGCCGCCACCCATGCGCCGAGACTGCCCGCCGGCGAGCAGCAAGCCGACGATCTTCACGCCGCGTCCTCTTCCGCGCGGCTCGCCTTGCGAGCCAAGCGCGGATGCTCGTCCACTACGGCCTGGATATCGCTGTCGAACACGATGCGCTCGTTGCCGGCAAGCGCTACGAACCGTTTTCCCTTGGCGCGGCCGATCAGGGTGAGCCCTGCTTGGCGGGCGAGATCGACGCCCCAAGCGGTAAAGCCGGAACGTGAGATCAGGATCGGGATTCCCATTTGCACGGTCTTGATCACCATCTCCGATGTCAGCCGCCCGGTGGTGTAGAAGATCTTGCCTGCGGGGGAGATGTGGTTGAGGTGCATGTAACCCGCGATTTTGTCGATCGCGTTGTGCCGACCGACATCCTCCATATAGAGCAGCGGCCTGTCCTCCTCGCAAAGCACGCAGCCGTGGATTGCGCCGGCGGCGAGATAGAGGCTCGGAGCGGTGTTGATCTTGCGGGTCAGCGCATAGAGCCATGAGGTGCGCAACACCGCCTCGGGGTCTAGCTGGACCTCCTCGAACTTCTCCATCAGATCGCCAAAGACGGTGCCCTGAGCGCACCCCGACGTCAGCGTTTTCTTCTTCAGCTTGTCCTCGAAGTCGGTCTCGCGATCGGTGCGGACGACGACGATTTCGAGTTCGTCGTCGTAATCGATGCCGATGATCCGATCCTCGGGGCGGAGCATGTTCTGGTTAAGCAAATAGCCGACGGCGAGGTAGTCCGGATGGTCGCCGATCGTCATCATCGTGACGATCTCGCGCCGGTTGAGAAACAGGGTCAGCGGCCGCTCCATAACGACGGCAGTCTCGATTGCCCTCCCTTCGTGATCGATGCCGGTGACGGAGCGGGTCAGCCTTGGATCATCGGGTTGAGGGCGGACGGTAAACTCCTGCATGGGGCTGAAGATGGATCGCGCTGACTCTTGCGGCAAGTCGCCAAACGCCCACCTTCGATGCGGGGGATTTGATTCCGGGGGTGTCAGAGCGCCTGCGGGGACTATGTATGACAACATCGGGGGCGACATTTACCGGTAGCGCCCCTATGTTAACAAGGTACGGCGCGGTGCGAACGAGCCAAGCATGATCGACCCGTTTGGACGAACCATCTCTTATCTGCGCGTATCGGTCACCGACCGGTGTGACTTCCGCTGTGTGTATTGCATGTCGGAAGAGATGACATTTCTGCCGAAATCCGAGCTGCTGACCCTCGAAGAGCTCGACCGCGTGTGCAGCGCGTTTGTTCGGCTCGGCGTCAAGAAGCTGCGCTTGACCGGCGGCGAACCTCTGGTGCGCCGCAATATAATGACCCTGTTCCGCACGCTCGGTCGTCATCTCGCCAGCGGCGCGCTCGACGAGCTGACCCTGACGACCAACGGCAGTCAGCTCGCTCGCTACGCCGGGGAGTTGCGGGAGTGCGGGGTGCGCCGCGTCAACGTTTCGGTCGACACGCTCGACCCGGCGAAATTCAGCGAAATTACCCGCCGCGGCCGGCTCGATGTCGTTCTCGAGGGGCTGGCTGCAGCGAAAGCGGCGGGGCTCGCGGTCAAGGTTAATGCCGTTGCGCTGCGCGGCGTCAACGAAGAGGAGCTCGACGACCTCGTCGCCTGGACCGGCGAGGAGGGCTTTGACTTGGTGTTTATCGAGGTCATGCCGATGGGGGATATCGGCGGCGAGAACCGGCTCGACCAATACTTGCCGCTATCATTGGTGCGCGCCCGGCTGCAACGGCGTTGGACGCTTGACGAAACCGATTACCGCACCGGCGGTCCGGCGCGCTATGTAACGGTGCGCGAGACCGGCCGCCGGCTCGGCTTTATCACTCCGTTGACCCATAATTTCTGCGAGAGCTGCAACCGCGTCCGCATGACCTGCACCGGGACGCT
>DATNKF010000272.1:0-3798 GCA_035603555.1 Allostellaceae bacterium | reverse complement strand
GCGTGACCGTCACCGGCCGCCCGAGCGAGGACCGCTGCATCTATTTCCGCGATCCTGACGGCCACCGGCTGCGGCTGATGATGCGCAGGTGAGCGGCTAGAACGAAGACGCTGCGCCCAGGCGCCGGCGCCGAATGGAAGGCCGATCCGACCTCACTCGAACAACCCTCGCGGTGCTCTTTGTCGCAGGGTTGATCGCCGCCTGCTTTTGGATATTGCGGCCGTTTATCCCAGCGGTCATCTGGGCCACGACGTTGGTCGTCGCAACTTGGCCGCTGATGATCCAAGTTCAGCGGCGGCTGTGGAATAACCGCGGGCTCGCCGTCGCGGTCATGACCCTCGCTCTCTTGCTCGTCTTTGTGGTGCCGTTTTGGCTTGCCTTCACCACGATCGCGGACAACTTCGAGCGAATTGTCGAGTGGGGTTCATCCCTGGCGTCCTTCAAGCTGCCGCCACCGCCGGAGTGGCTGACCGGTGTTCCGCTGTTTGGTGCGAGAGCGGCGCAATTCTGGGAAAGCGTTGCCGCCGGCAGCGTGGATGCATTGGTCGCCAAGGCGGCCCCTTACGCCGGCGGTGCCGCGAGCTGGTTTGTGGCCGCGTTGGGCGGTCTGGGCATCGTCTTTGTCCAGTTCCTGCTTACTGTCGTCGTCGCGGCCATCATGTATGTGAGCGGCGAGAAGGTTGCTGCAGCCACTCAACGTTTCGGATACCGCCTTGCCGGCGACCGCGGCAAGGAGTCGGTCCTGCTGGCCGGCCAGGCGATCCGCAGCGTTGCGCTCGGTGTGGTGGTGACCGCACTCGCGCAGTCCGTACTCGGCGGCATCGGTCTCGCACTGGCGGGCGTGCCATTCGCAGCTGTGTTGACGGCAGTGATGTTCATGCTGTGCATCGCCCAATTCGGACCCTTGCCGGTGCTGGTGCCGGTGGTGATCTGGCTATACTGGAGCGGCGAATCAGGGTGGGGGACCGTCCTCCTGGTGTGGACGATCCTGGTCGGCAGCCTCGACAATATCCTGCGGCCGATTCTAATGAGGAAGGGTGCTCACCTGCCGCTGGTCCTGCTCCTCGCAGGGGTCATCGGCGGCCTGATCGCCTTTGGACTGGTCGGCATTTTCCTTGGTCCTGTCGTATTGGCGGTAGGATACACATTGCTCCAGTCATGGATCGCCGAAGAAACAATATCGCGCGACCGAGTTGTAACGCGCTCCCGCGGAGCTGGGCACTCATAATGCGCCGCGTGTGACATTGCATCTGTTTTCGGCGGTTCGGCCTGCGCGCCTCTGGTCGCAATCACAACGGAGTAGCACGGTGGCTGGTGCATTATCGCTGTTCTGCCAAATTGTACTGATCTCGTCGGCGCTCGTCTTATCCACTCCGACGGGCGCTCAGACCGGAACGAATACGACTGCTCAAGAAAAGACGCGGTTCCTGGTTTATTTCGATGAATTCAGCGCCTTTCTCTCAGACGAAGCCAAGACCATCATCGCCGATGCGGCAAAGCGGGCGCGCGAAGCCGGCGCTCGCCGAATTGTCGTCCAGGCCCGGGCGAGCGCCACCGGGAGAGCCGAGACCAACAAGTATCTCGCGCAAACGCGCAGCTCGATCGTCACCGATCAGCTGGAAGCGGACGGTATTGCCCGCACACTGATCCAGCAGGAGCCCATCGGACAGACCGGCTCGAACGATCCGACCGTCACCGAACGCCGGGTCGACATCATAATAGAACCGTGACCCGAGCCGGCACCGCGCCGCCTTACACGAGTATTGCCGGGAGAAAACGTTAGCGTATACTTCTGGGCGCAGCGATCAGGCTCCGCCGCTTGAACGGATGGAGAATTGCCGCGAACAGGGGAGAGCCGAGGAATGGACAGCAATACCACCATCGCGTCGCTGCCTTGGTATCGTTCGCTCAATCGCGAGCAATGGGGGGTGTTGATCGCCTCGAACCTCGGCTGGCTGTTCGACGGTTTCGAGATCTTTGCGCTGTTCCTGACGGTGGGGTTTGCGTTGCGCCAGCTGCTCGATGCCGCGCAATATGCAGACATCCCCCAATATGCCGGTTTCGTCCTCGCAACGACGGTCTTCGGGTGGGCGACCGGTGGGGTAATCGGCGGCGTCGTCGCCGATTACATCGGGCGCAAGCGGACGATGATTCTGGCGATCCTCGCCTATTCGCTGACGACCGGGCTGAGTGCCTTCGCCTGGGACTGGGTTTCCTTCGCCGCGCTGCGCTTTCTCGTCGGGGTCGCGATCGGCTCGGAATGGGCGACCGGGGCGTCGATCGTCTCCGAGCTCTGGCCGGACCACGCACGCGGCAAGGGCGGCGGCCTGCTGCAATGCGGCGCCGGGCTGGGGGGCATCCTCGCCTCCCTCGTCTGGCTGGCGATCGGCGGGAGCGGCCCCAACGCTTGGCGGTGGATGTACCTGATCGGGGTGTTGCCGGCATTTGTGACATTGTGGATCCGGCGCGGCATCCCGGAATCGCGGCGCTGGGAGGAGGCGAGCGAGCGCCGTCGCGCCGCCCACGCGCTGCGGCGCAGCGGAGCGACGCTTGACCGGGAAGACCGGGCATTCACCCGATTCACAGTGGTCGATCTGTTCGCCGATCGCGCGGTTCGGCGGCCGCTGATCGGCGCGTTCCTGATGATGCTATCGGTGACCTTCGCCTATTGGGGCGTCGGCACTTTCATCCCAACTTATGTGGGCTCAGTCGCCGCCAAGAACGGGTTTTCGGCGCCGTATTGGTCGGCTTGGGCCGGCTTGATCACCAGTGTATGCGGCGTCGCTGGCTTCATCAGCCTCGGCTTCCTTGCCGACGCCCTCGGACGTAAGCCGGCCGCGATGCTGTTCTATCTTATGTGCCTGATCCTGACGCCGGTGGTTTATCTGTGGGCCCAAGACTTCACCGTCCTGTTGTTCTGCGTCGGCGTCTTCGGGTTTTTCACCCTCGGAATCTGGGCCTGGGCGCCGATCTGGCTGCCGGAGCTGTTTCCGACCCGAATGCGCGCCACCGCGGTCGCGTTTTGCTTCAACGCACCGCGCTTCATCTCCTGCGTCGGTCCGCTGATCGCCGGCACCTTGATCGTCGCTCTCGGCGGCTATGGTCCGGCAGCGACGATCGTCGGCCTGTTCTTTATTCTCGGCTTGGTGGCCGCACCTTTCCTTCCCGAGACCAACGGCAAGCCACTGCCGGAGACACTGTCGCCGGCGGCGCCGCAGGTGGCCCTCACCAGCTGATGGTCAGAGATCCATCCCGCATCTCGAAGCTCTTGAGACGTCTGAGAAAGCTCATCCCGAGCAGCGACACGCTCAGATTCTCGTTCACGGCGGCGGACACGTTGTCGATTGAGAGCCGATCGATGCGGATCTCGCGTAGCGTCACGGCGGCTTCGCGAGCCAAGCCGTTGGCGGTCTGCGAACGCTGATTGAACACCAGCTCCGCGGGGCCGATACCGGCGGCGCGCGCATCCTCGGCGGTCAGCGTAACCCGGCTCGCTCCGGTGTCGACGAGAAACCGAACCGGCGCCCCATTGACCATGGCGGTGAGCGCGACATGGCCGCGCTGATCGGTGCGATAGACGAGGGTACGCACTGCAGGTCCGGCCCTGAGGATAGTCGGTGCCGAGGCATTGTTGCCGGGTGGGCCGGTCAAGGCTGGGGACCTGCCGGTGGATGGAGGCGATGCACCAACTGCCGGCGATCCGGGTTGCGCCGGCGCGGCAGGTCGGAGGTTCCAGTAGATCCACCCGTAGACCTGCCCGTCGGGATATTCGACCTGACATAGATTGTTGCCGGCTGC
>DATNKF010000271.1:0-5006 GCA_035603555.1 Allostellaceae bacterium | reverse complement strand
CCACAACTTTGCCGCTGGCTGCTGGTTCAGCTTTGTGCTCGGCGTCGGGCTCTACGGCGCCACCTACCTGCTGCCCGTGTTCCTCGGTCTGGTCCGCCATTACGACGCGCTGGCGATCGGCGAGATCATGATGGTGACCGGAGCCGCCCAGCTGATTATGGCGCCGGTCGCGACTGCGCTCGAACGGCGTGCCGACACCCGGCTGGTGACCGCCGCGGGCTACGCCCTGCTCGCGATCGGCTTCATCGGTAATGGCTTCATGACCTTCGAGACCGATTTCTGGGGATTGTTCTGGCAGCAGATCCTGCGCGGCGCCGCGGTGATGCTGTGTCTGTTGCCGACCACCTCGCTCGCGCTCAGCGGGTTCGACCCCTTCCTCGTCCCGAACGCCAGCGGGCTGTTCAACCTGATGCGCAATCTCGGGGGAGCGATCGGCCTGGCCCTGATCGACACCGTGCTCGAGTTGCGCATCCCGGCGCATGTCGAGGCCATTGTCGCGCGGCTTCAGGCCGGCGACGCATCGGCGGCGCGCCTGGTCGGGCTGCCGCCCGAGCGCTTCACTGGCGTCCCGATCGGAGCGGTGGATGAGGCCACCCGTGCGCTTATCACTCCGCTGGTCGAGCGCGCTGGGCTCGTCGCCGCCTTCAACGACGCCTGGCTCGTGATCGGGGCGTTGATCCTCGTTTCGATGCTGGCGCTGAGACTCCTGCGGCCCACCGCTGCGAAGGTTGACATGACCCGACGTTGGAACGCCGCGAGAGCATCCCGATCTTTGTCGCATCGGATCTCTAACACCGGATAAGCCAGGTGACCGAAGCGCAGTCGCTGGTTTGCTCCACTCCTCGGGCGCCGACCGGCCTTCAATCGGGTCGCGTTATCGCCAAGATGCTGCGCGAGAACGCGCTCCTGGCGTTTCCGCCGCAGGCCTTTGAGGACGACGTTGTCTTCCGTCGCTTTTTCGGCCGCCAGCAGATCATTCTCAATCGTCCCCAGGGTATCCACCACATCCTCGTCGAGAATTCACAAAATTATTGCCGGACTCGCGGCACGATCCGCATGCTGCGGCCGTTGCTCGGCAACGGCTTGCTGCTCAGCGAGGGCGAGGATTGGAAGCACCAGCGACGAACCGTGGCACCGGCCTTTGCTCCACGCACGATGCCGTTGCTCGCCCGCCATGTGGCGACCGCCGCCGACGCGGCGGTCGGCCGGCTAGCGGCCTCCGAAGAAGCCCAGATCGATCTGCTCGCGGCGATGCAGGGTCTCGCCTTGGAGATAGCCGGCACCTCGATGTTTTCCCTGGCGATGGAGCGGCATCGGCCCGAGTTGCGCGATCTGATCATCCGCTACTCCGCCGGCGTCGGCCGGCCTACCCCACTCGACTTCTTGCTGCCGCTGGCGATCCCCAGCCCGCGTGATCTGTTGCGGCGTCGGGTGCGGCGGCGCTGGGTTCAGCTGATCAGCCGCATCATCGCCGAGCGGCGAGGCAAGGCGTCTGCCGCAGCGCCGGCCGACCTGTTCGATGTGCTGTCGACAGCCAGCGACCCGGACAGTGGCGCTCCACTCTCAGCCGATGATCTCGTCGACCAGGTAGCGACGTTGATCACCGCCGGACACGAGACGACCGGGGTCGCGCTCTTCTGGTCACTTTATTTGATTGCCGCGGCGCCCGCCGTCCAGGAACGGCTGGCTGCGGAAGTAGCGGCGCTCGATCTCGGCCCCGGCAAGGCTGACGAAACCTTGCCCCGGCTGGTCTACACCCGGGCCGTCGTGCACGAGGCGCTACGCCTCTATCCCCCGGTCTATGCGATCGTGCGCCAGGCCCGGTCCGCCGACAACGCAGACGGCATCGAGGTGCAGGCCGGCGCGATCGTGTTCATTGCTCCTTGGGTGCTGCACCGCCACCGCCGGCTGTGGCCGCAGCCGGAAGTCTTCGACCCGGCGCGGTTTCTCCCTGATGCACCGGTGCCCGACCGCTTCGCCTATCTGCCGTTCGGCATTGGGCCGCGCGTTTGCATCGGCGCGCAGTTTGCGTTGACCGAGGCCACTCTGGTACTGGCCAAGATGCTTCAGGCCTTCGAAATCAGGCGCACCGACAGCGAAGCGGTGGGCCCGGTCGGGATCGTCACCACTCAGCCCGACCACCCACCCCTGTTTTGCTTGCGGCCGCGTCATTAGTGAGCCGGTTGAGGATCTTTATTCGTACTCCGACAGCCTTTCGAGATATTGGGCGTAATCGCCTTTGCCCAGCCGCCGGGCGAGCTGCAGAAGGCGCTCGCGGTCGATGTAACCCATGTGATAGGCGACCTCCTCGACGCAGGCGATCTTGAGGCCCTGACGCATCTCGATGGTGCGCACGAATTCGGCCGCTTCCAGCAGGGATTCGTGAGTGCCGGTGTCGAACCAGGCGTAGCCGCGCCTCAACTTCTCGACAGCCAGGAGACCACGCTCGAGATAGACATTGTTGAGATCGGTTATCTCCAGCTCGCCCCGCGCGGACGGTTTGAGCGTGGCCGCGATCTCGGCAACCGCTTCATCGTAGAAATAGAGCCCCGTAACCGCCCAGTGCGAGCGAGCCTGATGCGGCTTCTCCTCGATCGACACCGCCCTGCCGGACGCGTCGAATTCGACCACGCCATAAGCTTCTGGGCGGCGGACTTGGTAGCCGAAGACCGTGGCGCCGCGACGCGGTCGTGCCACCCGCTGCAAGGTCGCTGAGAGGCCGTCCCCGTAGAAGATGTTGTCGCCGAGCACCAACGCCACGTGATCGCCGCCGATGAAGTCGCGGCCGATCACAAATGCCTGCGCGAGCCCGTCGGGCCGGGGCTGCTCGGCATAGGCGAGCGACAGACCCCATTGCCCGCCGTCGCCGAGCAGCGCCTCGAACCGCGGGCGGTCATCCGGTGTCGTGATGACCAGGATGTCGCGGATCCCCGCCAGCATCAGCGTCGTCAGCGGGTAATAGATCATCGGCTTGTCGTATACCGGCAGCAGCTGCTTGCTCACCGCCAAGGTGACCGGGTAGAGCCGCGTGCCGGAACCGCCGGCGAGAATGATCCCTTTCATCGTCCGCCGGCTGCGCCGGGCGCAACCGCCGGCTCATACTCGAAAAATCGCGGCAGACGAGCCAGCACCGGGTGTTGCTGATCTCGGTCGGACACCATCGCCCCATCAGCCGATACCGGCCAGGCGATGTCGAGCGCGGGATCGCTCCACAAAAGCCCGCGATCGTGCTCCGGCGAATAATAGGCGCTTACTTTGTAGATGACCTCGGTATCTGGCTCGATCGTGCAATAACCGTGGGCGAACCCTTCCGGTATGAAGAGCTGGTTCCCCTCCGAAGCGCTGAGCACTACTGCAACATGGCGGCCGAAGCTCGGCGAGCCCCAGCGGATATCGACGGCGACATCGAGAATCGAACCCGCCGTCACGCGCAACAGCTTGGCCTGGGCGAACGGCGGAATTTGGAAATGCAGGCCGCGCACCACACCCTTGCTCGCCGACAATGAGTGATTGTCCTGCACAAAGTGAATGTCAATTCCATGTTCCCGTAGCACGTTTTCCTTGAATACTTCCGAGAAAAACCCGCGCGAATCGACGTGGCGAACTGGCGTGATCAACTTGATGTCAGCAATCTCGGTTGCGGCTACTTGCATACTGGCCTCGTCCTCGGCAACGTATCCAAACTCGTTTACACAAATCTGCAGAAAAAGAAAAGGCTGCTGGTAGAATAGGCGTTCAGACGCCTGAGATTAATCCTAGACCTCACGATTTGGCGGAGTGGCGTGGATGCTATCCGCATCAAGCAACGGCAGCGCGATGGCTGCCGACATGATAACGGCGCAAAGGATGGAAGTTCTCGCTCGCCGTCGTCGTCCACGGTCATGGCGTTGGTTCGAGCGCCAGGTGTGAAGTCGCCGGGCCGATCCCGCAACCAGATGCCATACTGTCGCACCCTCGACCGTCGGCGGTTGCCCGCGGTGCCCGACCGCGGTAGAAAATGGCCGCCGTGCCGGCAGACTGCTGATCGAAGACCTTGGTTCGGGGAATTTTTATCATGAACGAGTGGCTGACGCCAATGGCCACAGGGCTGCGCGAGCGGTGGCGGACACCTTCGTTAGCGGCGATCGG
The DNA here is from genome assembly GCA_035603555.1 of Allostellaceae bacterium. Lineage (GTDB taxonomy): Bacteria > Pseudomonadota > Alphaproteobacteria > ATCC43930 > CGMCC-115725 > AP-15. Next base: position 878 of record DATNKF010000271.1, on the reverse strand, counting down.
GCTCACGCTGCGGGCTCCGCCCTTTGCGTGAGCTTTCGGGATAGCTACCGGCAGTGAACGACGACATGCTCAGCCCGCAGTCTCTCTTCATCGAACCGCCGCGACGCGACCGGATCACGGCAATTTCGAGTGCGGTACACCGCAGACCGATCGTCCTCGTTCTGGGCATGCATCGCAGCGGCACCTCGCTGTGCTCTCATATTCTGAGCGCGCTCGGCGTCGATATGGCGGATAGGATCCCGGGCCCGGGCGCCATGTCGCCGACACCAGACAATCCTCGGGGCCATTGGGAGCGATGGGAGATCGTCGAGTTTCACGACCGCATATTCCACCTCTTCAACCGTGACTATTTCGGTCGATTTCACGATTTTGCGCTGCCGGTAGCGTGGTGGGCGGAGCCGCGCATCACCCAGATCAGGCGCGAGATCGTCGCTTTTCTCGAAACGCGGATGGGCGACGGCTATTTCGGCTTCAAGGATCCGCGTACGGTACGGCTGATGCCGGTGTGGCATCAGATCTTCAACGAACTCAAGCTGGCGCCGAAGATCGTGCTGTGCCTGCGCAATCCCGCGCAAGTCGCCCGATCGCTTAATGCGCGTGACGGCCTCGACCCCGAAATCGGGGAATATCGCTGGCTCGTTCACATGATCGATTTCTTTCGGTATGGCGGCAACTTCGACTACTGCGCGGTAAAATACGAAGATTGGTTCGACAATCCAGCGGGCAACATCGAGAAATTGAAAAAATTTCTCGATTTGCCCTGGCAGCAGAGCGAAGCCGATCTCGCTCTGCTGCTGTCCGATGTCATCGATCCCGGCGCACGGCATGACGCGCCCACTCATCAGGAAGCCAGCCAGCCCTTGGTGCGCACCTTATAC
>DATNKF010000270.1:0-8376 GCA_035603555.1 Allostellaceae bacterium | reverse complement strand
GCGCAAAGCCGCCTGGACCCCGCGGCGGCACGACCACCAGTCGGGCACCCTGTGGAAATACGCGCAGACCGTCGGCGACGCCGAAAAGGGTGCCGTCACCCACCCCGGCGCCCGCGCCGAAACCCACGTCTACGCCGATATTTAGCGGGTCGAGTGGGAGTAGCCATGCGCTCGTTCCCCCGCCGCAGGCTGCGCCGGCGCTTCCCCTTCTAGCGGGCTTCTGTCCAGCTTTCCGAGAACGCCAACGCGCAGGTGCTGAAGGGCCTGCCTTCGCGCTCTCGTGGCCAAGGCCGGCCCGCCGCCTCGACGCCGTTTCGCGTGAGCCGCGCGCCGAGCGCCGGGATCAAGAGCGTGCACACCCCGTAGGGCCGGCCGGGCTCGGCATTGGGCTCGGTGTGGATCAGCAACGGTTCTCCGATTTGATACCAGGTGAGGGCGATTTGCTCGTCCCGCGAGCGCACCCGCTCAGTCCAGAAATAGCGCGGGTCGCCCGATTTGGCGAACCGGGCATCGATAACCGGGATCGTCGTATCTGCGGTCTCGGCGTTGAGCATGCCCTGGACGGTCGACTGCAGCCAGCGCGCCATTGCGATGTTGTCGGCGTAGATCCGCCAGCGGTTCTCGGTCAGCTCGCTCTTGAGGTAGAGCACGTGGCCCGAACCGGCCGGAGACAGGATGATGCGCCAGAAGCTCGCGTTGGTGGTCAGCGGATCGCCGTTCTTGGCGCTCAAGCGAGCTCTAGCGGGCTTCCGTCCAGCTTTCGGAGAACGCTAACGCGCAGGTGCTGAAGGGTCTGCCTTCGCGCTCTCGCGGCCACGGCCGGCCCGCCGCTTCGACGCCGTTTCGCGTGAGCCGCGCGCCGAGCGCCGGGATCAAGAGCGTGCACACCCCATAGGGCCGGCCGGGCTCGGCATTGGGCTCAGTGTGAATCAGCAGCGGCTCGCCGATCTGGTACCAGGTAAGGGCGATTTGCTCGTCGCGCGAGCGCACCCGCTCCGTCCAGAAATAGCGCGGGTCGCCCGATTTGGCGAACCGGGCATCGACCACCGGAATCGTCGGATCTGCCGTCTCGGGATTGAGCATACCCTGGACGGTCGACTGCAGCCACCGCGCCATCGCGATGTTGTCGGCGTAGATCCGCCAGCGGTTCTCGGTCAGTTCGCTCTGGAGGTAGAGCACGTGTCCGGGTCCCGCCGGGCAGGTTATGATCCGCCAGAAGCTCGCATTCGTCGTGTTGGCGCCGCCGTCGCTCGCGCTAAAGCGGATGAAAGGGTTTTCACCGGTCAAGATCACTCGATTGGGGTCGGCAGGCATCAGAGGAACTCCCCTCGAATAAGGCGGTGCCAAGGTAACCTGAACACCTCGCCACCGAAAAGGACGACCCGATGACCAAGATCATTCTTGTTCGCCACGGCCACGTCGAAGGCATCTCCCCCGAGCGGTTCCGCGGGCGCGTCGATCTGACGTTGACCGGGGAAGGCCGCCGCCAGGCGGCGGTAACCGCGGATCGCATTCACGCGACCTGGAGGCCCGCTGCCGCCTTTACCAGCCCGCTCAGCCGGTCCCGTGCGACCGCAGAGGCGATCGCGACCCCGCTCGGTCTGACGCCGCGCCCGCTCGACGGCCTGATCGACATCGATTACGGTCAATGGCAAGGACTGACGCCGGACGAGGTCCGAGCCCGCTGGCCGGGGCTCCTCGAGACTTGGTATCGCGCTCCGGACTGGGTGGCGATCCCGGGTGGGGAGACGTTTCAGGATGTTCTCGCCCGGGCTCTCTCGGCGCTGCGCGATGTGGTCGACAGGCATCCGAGCGACGCGGTCGTGCTGGTCGCGCACGACAGCGTCAATCGCGTCATCCTGCTGCACGCGCTGGGGCTGCCCCTGTCGCGGTATTGGCGGCTCGGGCAGCATCCCTGCGCGATCAACGAGATCGACTTCTCGGAGGACTACTGCACCGTGCTGTCGATGAACGAAACCGGCCATCTGAGGGAGGCGGCCTCCCCCTGAAGAGGCATCCGGCGTAAGCTGTGGCACCACCTGTCGCGGTGCCGAATTCTTCCGAGTATATTACGGTAGGCAGACGTAATGGAGGGGCAGGCGGTGCCGCCCGGCGGATATCGAAAACGGGTCGAACGGGTCGTCGCATTGTTGATCCTTGCGGGCTCCCACCTTGCGTGCGTCGTGCCGGAGCCGGCGCCGCCGCGGAACCCCTTTCTCGGGACCTGGGCGACCGCCGATAATGACAGGGTCACCATCCGACAGGACACGATCGTCCAGACCCAGCCCGACGGTCAAAGCACGGCGCTTGACCAGAACAACTGCCACGGCTTGTTCCGTTTTGGCTACGACACGCAAAGCCGGCAAGCCCTCACCGACCTGATCCCGCGGCAACCCGATTTGCGCAAGAAATTGTCCGACCTGTTGGTTGAACCGAGCTATCCCGTTGCCCGGCTCGACTGCGACCGGGGTGATCAAACCTATGTCCTGCTGAATGACCGTCAGCTTGTGGCGATCTACCGTGACGGCGACATTGGAGCGATCGACCGCTTGGTGCGCCGCTGACCGACCTCGGATCGAGGTTGCGCGGAATGCGGCGCGCGCCCGGAAGCGCGGCCAGCACGATGATGCCGGCGCGGCGGCGTTATTCCGTCGTTTCCGCCCTACTGGGCGTCGGAGCAGGCGTTCTGGCGTCATGCGCCTATTATCAACCTCGACCCCCGGCCACGACGGCGTCGGTAGAAGCGCCGCAGCCTCCGTCGCCCAAAGCGATGCTCCCGCCAACCGCTCCGCGGCCGGTGCGCAAGCCCGCTCCCCCTTCCCTGCCGGGAAGCGCGGCTCCCGAGTCCGCTGACGAGGCTGCGGCGATGATCGAGCCGGAAGCTCCAGCTGGCACCTCCGCCCCGACCGCTGCAGCGTCTCCTCAAGTGCAAGAGCTCATCGGTTTGGACCAGCCGGCAGCAACCCGCCTATTCGGGACGGCGGTTGAGCGCAGCGAAGAACCGCCCGCCACGGTCTGGCGCTACAAGACGGCCAACTGCGAACTCGACCTGTTCTTTTACCTCGATCTGCGCAGCGGCCGGATGCGGACATTACATTTCGCGTTCAAGGGCGACGCCACCGATTCCGCCCGCCGCCAGAATTGCCTTAGAGATCTGGTCGCCCGAAAGGGCTAAAAGCGCTCCCGATGCCACACCTCCTTCTCGTCGACGACGACGATCTCTTCCGTGAGTCGCTTGGACTCAATCTGATCGATGAAGGGTACGAGATTACCAGCTTTTGCAATGGCTGGGAGGCGCTGTCCTATCTTGAGAGCGGCGGTACCGCCGATGTGGCGCTGCTCGACTGGCGTATGCCCAACCTCACCGGGCTCGAGGTGCTGCGCCGTATGCGGCGCACCGGGATCGCGATCCCGGTGATCTTTTTGACCGTGCTCTCCGACGACTTCTACGAAGAGGCCGCGCTGGCGGGAGGTGCGGTCGATTTCATCGACAAATCCCGCCGGCTGCCAATTCTCTTGAAGCGCCTCCAGCTAATCGCTGAAGGTGTACGTCCGGCGCTCGATTCCGAACCGCTACGGGCAATTTCGATGCGCTTCGGCCGGCTGGAGCTGCGTTTCGATGTGAACCGGGCGCTGTGGGCCGGCCAAACGGTCGATCTCACCCTGACGGAATTCAAGATCGTTACCCGTCTCGCCGAAAAGACCGAGCAGGACGTCGGCTACCGGGAGATTTATGATCTCGTCCACGGCAAAGACTTCATCGCCGGGCACGGCGCGGAGGGTTATCGTGCCAACGTACGTACCTTCATCAAGCGTATCCGCAAAAAGTTCCGCGATGTCGATCCTGATTTCGACCACATCGAAAACTATCCCGGCTTCGGATACCGCTGGACCGCTCGAGAATAGAGCGCACCGCATTTCCGGCTGGGCCTGGTCGCTCACGGCTAAAACCGTGTTGCTCGCTGTCATCTTCGTGCTCGTCCCGGTCTTCCTCTATATGGAGTTCCACTCGGCCGATCAGGACAGCCAGGAGCTGCTGCTGCGCAGCGTGCGCGATGAGGGCCGGGTCATCAGTCAGTCGTTGTTGCCGCTGCTTGAGACTTCCGACAACGGGTCGCTTCCCGAGCTCGGCCGCTATCTTGCCCGCTTCGCCGGCGAGGTGACGACGATCAAGGTGCTGCTCGCCCCCAATGGCGCGGGCGCCGGAACCGACGGGTTCTATTACGTAGCGTCGTGGCCCGCGGTGGCGCCCGGCAATCTCGAGGCGGAACGCGAAACGCTTGCTCGACAGGGTGTGCTCGACCGTCTCGCCCAGAACTGCTGGGGCGAATTGCCGTTCTCCCTGATCTATCAGCGTCCGACCGGGGGCGCCGAGATCGTCACCGCGGTCACCCCGCTGGCGACCGCGGCGGGCTGCTGGGCGGTAATCGCCTCGTTTTCTGCCGATGCATTCCCGTCGGCACATCTGGGCCAGCCTTATTGGGCGACACCGCCAGTCCTGATCGCGGCGGTGATCTACCTCTTCATGGCGGTGATCACCTTTGCGACCTTGCAGAGCGTGAATGGCGGGTTGCGCCGCTTCGCCGAACGCGCCCGCCGCATCCGCGAGCAGGGCCCGGGGGCCGGATCGTTCGCAGGCCGGCACAGTCTCCCGGAGCTGGCCGAGGTCGCGGCCGAGTTCGACCGGATGGTTGACGCGCTGCATCGCTCGGCGGCCGACATGCGGCGTTCCGCGGAGGACAACGCGCACGCCTTCAAGACGCCGATCGCGATTATCCGCCAATCGCTCGAACCGTTGCGGCGCGTGTTGCCCGCCGACAATCAACGTGCCCAACGCGCAATCGGGGTTGTCGAGCAGTCGCTCGACAGGCTGGATGGGCTTGTCGCCTCGGCTCGCAGTCTCGACGAGGCCGTGGCGGATGTGATCGCCAAACCACGCGTGCCGGTCGATCTCGGGCAAGTCGTCGGGCGGATGGTCCAGATCCGATCGGCGATCCTGGCCAGTCGTGGCGTGGCGATCATTCTTGCCAGCCATGATCTGACGATAACCGCAGATCTGCTGCCCGGTCTGTTTGTGTTCGGTAGCGAGGAGATGATCGAGACCGTGATCGAGAACCTGATCGACAACGCCGTTTCGTTTTCGCGGCCGAGGAGCGAGATTCTGATCCACCTGACCCGCGACGGCTCGTTTGCCGATCTCACCGTCTGCGATCAAGGTCCAGGGGTGCCCGCGGGCCAGCTCGACCGCATCTTCGATCGATATTATTCCGAGCGGCGGGCCGAGGCGGCGAACGACAGCTCCTCCAGCTATTTCGGGATCGGCCTGTGGATCGCCCGCCGCAATGTCGAGGCGATGGGCGGGACGATTGCGGCGGAAAATCGAATGCCGCAGGGTCTGGCAGTGCGTGTTCGGCTGCCCTTGGCGCCGAGCCGGGGCTAGGCGGGCAGCGCCGAACCTATGGAAGCCAGGCTGAAATCCGGCATCTGGGTCAAGGCGCTGATCCGGCGCTGCGATCTTGCTGCCATCGCGGTCGCCGTGGTCGCTCGGGGCGACGCAGACGCGGGTGCGGTCCTGCTCAAGTTCAACGGCCGCGATGCCGGCTGTTTCGTCTTGGCGCAAGTGCGAGGGCAGGACGGCGAGCTGTTGTGGATGCGGGCGACCGGGCCCGCTCCGGTCGCCGAGGGAGAGGCCGACACCTACATCGAGCGCCAGCGCCGACGCGACCCCGACCTCTGGGTGGTCGAGATCGAAAGCGGCTCGGCGGAACCCGTCATCGACGAGCGGACTGCGTGACCAAGCCTCCGCCGTCGCATCCCGATGTCGAGATCGTTGAAACAACGACCCTTGCCGCGCGCCATCTGCGGATCGATATCTTCAGGTTCAGGCACCGCCTGTTTTCCGGCGAATGGAGCGGCGAGCGCAGCTATGAGGTGCTGCGCCGCGGTCAGGCGGTGGCGATCGTGCTCTATGATCCCGATCGCGACGCCGTCGTGCTCGTCGAGCAGTTCCGCCTCCCGGCCCTGCTCGCCGGCAGCTCGCCCTGGCAGCTCGAAGCGGCCGCCGGCCTGATCGACACCGACGAGACGCCGGAAGCGGTGGCCATCCGCGAAACCCGCGAGGAGACGGATCTCGCGCTGATCGGCGAGCCGATCCTGATCCAGCGCTATCTGTCGTCCTCGGGCAATTCGGACGAAAGCGTGGTTCTGTTTTGTGGCCGCGTCGATTCAGCCTCGGCCGGCGGGGTGCACGGCCTCCCGGAAGAACACGAGGACATCCGCGTCGTCGTCAAGTCGCTGGCCGAAATCGAGGCGCTGGTCGACGCCGGTGCGATCGAGAGCGGTCACACCCTGATCGCCCTCTACTGGCTGCTGCGGCACCGCGATCGCCTGCGCCGGTTCTGGGCGGTCGAACAAGCCCCTCACCCCAGCCCTCTCCCCGCGAGCGGGGAGAGGGAGGGACCCGCGAAGCGGGAGGGTGAGGGGCGGCAACCGATTGGCATTTGATACCGCGTCAGCGGCCCGTGAATTTCTTGAAATGTTTCGATAACGCCAAGCCCTGGCTCTGGTAGGACGAGCCGATAGCGCGGCCGTAGAGCTTGTCCGGGCGGGCGATCAGGCGCTCGTAGACGAGCCGGCCCAAGACCTGGCCGTCCTCGATCAGGAACGGCACCTCGTGCGAGCGAACTTCGAGCACCGCGCGGCTGCCGGTCCCACCGGTCTCCGACGTGCCGAAGCCCGGATCGAAGAAGCCGGCGAAATGGACGCGGAACTCGCCGACAAAGGTGTGGTAGGGCAGCATCTCGGCGGCGTGGTCGGGCGGCACCGTGACCGCCTCGCGCGAAGCGAGAATGTAGAAATCGTGCGGGTCGAGGACGATCCCTCCGGGGCCTCCCGGCCCGCGATGGGCATAGACCGGCTCCCAGAAATCGCGCGGCTCGTAATGGTCGACCCGGTCGACATCGATCAGATCGGTGTGCCGTCGCGCCTTGTAGCCGACGAGCCCCCTCGCCCCCTCGCCGGCGACGTCGACGGTGAAGGCGAGGCCGTCGCGGATCGGCTCGTGCGCGGACGGCATTCCCGGCGGCGTCTCGACCAGGCCGACCTCCTCGTGCAGCCGCCGCAGTGCCGTATCGCTGAACGCGGGCGAGCCCCGGCGAATGCGCAACTGCACCAGGCTCGACCCGGTGCGCACCAGGATACTGAACGAGCGCGGCGAGATCTCGGCGTAGAGCGGCCCCTTGTAGCCCTCGCGGATGCGGTCGAACTCCGCACCGTGGTCGGTGATGACCCGGGCGAAGACATCGAGCCGGCCGATCGAGCTCTTCGGGTTGGCGAAGGCCGAGGTGCGGCTGCGCAACGCCAGGTACTCGCAGAGCGGCACGATGTAGACGCAGTCCTTTTCGAGCACCGCACCGCCGCTGAGGTCGATCCGGTGCATCGCGAGCAGGTCGAGCTTGTCGCGCACCCGCGCCCGCCCGCCCGGCAGAAAGCTCGCCCGCACCCGATAAGCGACCTCGCCGAGCCGCAGATCGATGCTTGCCGGCTGGATCTGGTCGTCGCCGATCGGCAGCGGCGACAGGATCTCGCGCCCCTGCGCCACCGCCTCGCGCAACATCTGCGACGGCAAGAGACCGGTCGTCACATCCCGTTGGGGCTCGGCCTCGACCGCGTCCGGGGTCGGAAATAAATCGTTGCCTGCCGGCTCGGTCATTCGAGAAAGCTCCGGTCCACTCGGCCGAGGCCTGTCTTAGGCCAATGGCTGGCCCGCGGGAATAGGCCGGTTCGGGGTCGAAAGACAGGTGCGGATCACGACGGCAGAACTGCGCTTTGATGGGGGCAACAAAGAGTATTTGTCATGGGTGGGCATATTGCGACCGACGCGAAACGGCGAGACGATAGTCGTCGCGGACGCGAGAATCCGCGGATGTCGGTGAAGGAAGGGGCACCCATGAAATATGACGTGGTGATCGTCGGCGGGGGAGCGGCTGGATGTGTGTTGGCCGGCCGATTGGCGGCAAACGCGCAGACTTCCGTGCTGTTGCTGGAAGCGGGGCCCGATTACCCCGATCCAGCCAATCTCCCGGACGAAATCAAGTTTGGCCACACCCGCTTTGCCGAAGCCCCGGACTCGCAACACAACTGGGCCCTGCGGGGCACCATCACCGAGGAGCAAGGGGCGATCCATGTGGCGCAGGGCAAGGTGATCGGGGGAGGGTCATCGATCAACGGTCAGGCCATGCAACGGGGTTTCCCCGAGGATTTCGACTCCTGGGCGGCTCTCGGCAACGATGAATGGGCGTATGACAAGATACTGCCGTACTTCCGCAAATCGGAGCGTGATCTCGATATCAAGGATAATTATTGCCATGGCTCGGA
>DATNKF010000269.1:0-4569 GCA_035603555.1 Allostellaceae bacterium | reverse complement strand
CGCACCCGCCGCACCCGCCGGCGAGCCCTCGCTCGCATCTCCACCCGCCGCACCCGCCGGCGAGCCCTCTCTCGCATCTCCACCCGCCGCACCCACGGGCGAGCCCTCGCTCGCATCGCCGCCTGCCGCGGAAGCGGCGATCACGGCATCGAACACCGCGACAACGGCTCGGCCATCGACACCTGTTGATTTCACGTTGTCGCCCGAGGAAGCCGCCGCATTGCTGGCGCGCGGCGACAGATTGCTGAGCATCGGCGATGTCACCTCGGCGCGTCTTTTTTATGAACGCGCCGCGGACGGAGGAGCTGGGCTTGCAGCAGTCAGGTTAGGAGAGACGTATGATCCGGTCTTCCTCGACCGCGTCCACCTACGCGGCGTGCGTGCCGACCCGGGTGCGGCCTTGTCCTGGTATCGTCGTGCCCGGGATCTCGGGGCCACCGAGGCCGAGATGTTGCTGAGGGCCCTCGAGACCAAATAGCTATGGCGATCGTCCCCCAGCCGAAACGAGATCGCAGCGGCGGCCGCGTTGTTGCTGCTAAGAGCGCGCCCGTCGTTACCTCACGGCATCGCGCCGAGGCGGTGCGCTCTGGTGGCCGTCGCAAGGGATTATGCTATTTCATGCTGCTGGGCCGGAATACTGAGCCATCATGAGCCTCGAGGCCATTATTTCTACCGTCGCCGAGAACCCCGCCGAGGTGCTCACCCGGCTTGGTGGCTCTCTCGTCGACAGCGGAGCGATCGACCGGCGCTCGCTGGACCGCGCGCGTCGTGTCGCGACTGAAACCGCCGGCCGGCTCGACCATGTGCTGACCCAGCTCGGGCTGGTCAGTGAGCGCGGACTTGCCGAAGCCCTGGCACAGCTGATCGGGGCCCCGCTTGTTGGGCCGGCGGACTATCCCGATGCTCCGCTCTTTCTCGATCGGCTAAAGGTCAAGTTTCTGCGTCGGGTGCGGGCAATGCCAATCGCTGCTGCTGAGGATCGCGCCACCCTCGCTATGGCCGACCCGCTCGACGTCTTTGCCCGGGACGCAGTCGCGGCGGCGCTAGGTTACCCCGTGCGCGTCGCGGTCGCCGTCCCAATCGAGCTGGAAGCCGCCTTCGACCGGCTCTATGCGACCTCGGATGAGGACGGCGACGCCGCCGCTCTGCTTGACGAGGTGATATCCGACGCCGAGCCGGCTGAGGAGGATGCCGAGCGCCTCAAGGATCTGGCGAGCGAGGCGCCGGTGATCCGGCTCGTCAACCAGCTGATCGCGCGGGCGGTCGAAACCCATGCCTCGGATGTCCATCTGGAGCCGTTCCCCGACCGGCTGCGGGTGCGCTACCGCTACGACGGGGTCCTGCACGAGGTCGAGCCTCCCCCAGCGCGGCTGCAGGCCGCCGTCATCTCGCGCATCAAGATCATGTCGCGCCTCGACATCGCCGAACGTCGGCTGCCGCAGGATGGCCGCATCAAGCTGACAGTGCGCGGCCACGACATCGACTTCCGGGTTTCGACGATACCCTCGCTGCACGGCGAGAAGGTCGTGCTTCGGGTGCTCGACCGCACCGCGGTCGAGTTCGACTATGAGAAGCTCGGGCTGCCGGCAGACATCCGGCAAGGGATCGAGCGGGCGCTCGATCTGCCGAACGGCATGGTGCTGGTCACCGGCCCGACCGGCAGCGGCAAAACGACGACGCTCTACACCGGCCTCCTCAAGCTGAACACGGTGGCGCGCAATGTTGTGACCGTGGAGGACCCGATCGAGTTCCAGCTCGGGGGCATCAACCAGATCCAGGTGAGGCCGCAGATCGGGCTCAATTTCGCCAGCCTGCTGCGCTCGATCCTGCGTCAGGATCCCGACGTCATCATGATCGGTGAGATCCGCGATCTCGAAACCGCGCAGATCGCTGTGCAGGCCGCACTGACCGGCCATCTCGTGCTATCGACCGTGCATACGAACTCGGCCGCGGCAACGATGACCCGGCTGCGCGATATGGGGCTCGAGGATTACCTGATGACCGCGACGTTGAAGGCCGTGCTAGCGCAGCGGCTGGTCCGACGACTGTGCGCCGAATGCAAGGCGGTCGAACCGGCGCCGGATGCGCTGATCGAGCGGTTCGGGCTGACACGGTTGGCGCCGGCGCAGGCGATTGTGCTCTATCACCCGGTAGGATGCCCGGCGTGCCGCGGCACCGGTTTTCGCGGTCGCCGAGCGATCGCCGAGCTGCTGGTACCGACCCGGGCGATCGATCGTCTGATCTTCGAGGGCGCCGACGACACCGCAATCGAGCGCGCTGCGGTGGCTGAAGGGATGCGGCCGATCTTCGACAGTGGCCTGCTGGCGGTGCTCGATGGCGATACGACAATCGAGGAGGTCGTGCGTTGCATTCGCAGCGAAGCCTGAATCGCCGACCGAAAACGGCGTGCATAATACCGGACCGGCTCGCAAAGGCGGGGTTAGGCCATGGCTGACCCTGGCGCATTTCCCTGTCGGCAGGGAAAAAACCCGTTCGAGCCCTGAAAAGCACCCTCCTTGAGTGGAAAATATTCCCAAAAATCAGCGGCTTGGATAAGATTTGGCCGAGCCGGCCGGCAGGGAATTATTGGGGGTCGGCAACGAATTGGCAGGGAATTTGACACGTTGGTTGCGATATTCGCGTGTAAAGGTTTCGGCATCATAATTGACTATACCGCATGACGAGCCTATATTAGGCGGCGGCCTGGCGTCCGCAAGGGGGCATCGGTGTGCGATAAAGTGGAGGGTGATATGCCCCAGGCAGGCTGTCTCAGCGGCGACCGCGGCTGCGGCCTTGTTGTCTATCATCCGCCGCCTTCTTTGTTGGTTCTCTCTTCATAGATAACAGCTGTTTCAGTCGTCGCATTTGAGTATAGCGTAATCCCGGTTGACGATAGTACCCATGTAACGATGAAATACCCACCCTTTAAATTAGTTGCATTCGGCGAGCCATGCAGGTTGCTCAGATAATCTTTCATTTTTGCGAACCCGGCATTATCGTCGCCTTCGTTGGGCGGTTTTGCATACATCGATACGGTGTGCAAGCGTGTCTCGGGCTTCGTGAACCAGAAGCGAACCATAAAATGTTGGCCATTTAGCTCATAGTCGTCTAGCTCCAGGGCAGCGCCTTCTTCGCAGTTTTCGCCGCACACTTTGGCCAAATCCACTACAGACGTGGGATAGCTCAGCACCTTCTGCACCTCATCAGGCGTCATCTCCCACCTTGTGTCCTGCCAGCCGCTCAAATCTTCGGCGCTCGCCGGCGGCGCGAATGCGAGAGTTGCGAAGGCTAAGATCCCCAGAACGGCTCGCTTCTTCACCGGATGATCTCTGGTTGACGGTTTGGCTGACGGTGGTCGCCGGGCGCGGACCGCCGCCTTGTCGCAGACCAATAGGCCATGTTCTCGCCAATATCCATGCAGAATCCCTCTCACCGCACGCGGCGCCCGAAACCCACGCATTCGCGGAAACGACCTCCGATATCGGGTTTCGCCCGACCGGGCGTTGCTGCATCCGAGCGAAAGGGACCCAGCCACACGCATCATGGCAGGTCTTGTCAGCCCAAACCCCCTCCGTATACCGGTATTGATCGATCCCGTGATAGCCGTTGAAGGAAACTTCTTTTCCGGGCTCTATTCTGACGTATCGATCCAGTTTTAGTTAAAGGATGCGTGCTCCGATCGGACCGAAGAATTTCATACTTCTATTAATCGCTTTGGCCGATTTGTCGTAATTGTTGTGTAGGGTGTCGCTAATTTCATAATAGGACGAATACTACCCTCCCTTAATCGAGGCGCACAATTTCGTGAGCTTCAGAAGCCATCTGGCCCTTATCTTCTTTTGCCTCGGGGGATGATGTCCCGCGGCTGGCGACGGGAGGGCCCCTGGAATTATATTAGCGGGCGTGCGCTGCTTGCCGATTAATTGCTTAAGCGCCCGCACACGTTTCTCTAGGGCAACCGGCGGCGCAGAACCGATATCGGCTGACGCCGATGGCTTGCATGCGATGTTCCCGCGGGCTCCCTCAACAGTATACTACGCCAACTGCGACTGAATATAGGGTTGTCATGCGGACCCAGCTCACAGTCCGAGCAAAGGTGAGATTGTAATCGCATTTGTATAGTTAATGATCGTTAACAAAAGATTGGTCGCAAAAATGTTTGCTTTCTCATAAATTTGACGCGATTATGCCGGTTCATTGACGCAAAGCTTTCGGCTGAGCTGGCCCCGAGCGTTCGGCCGCAAGGGGGCACCTCCGCAAAGCCGGGCAAGGGAGGCCGCTGGTGTGGTGCACGATGGGCATTTGCATCGGGCTGGGATTTGCCTGCGCGCCTCTGTGGCGGGCTTCGCCGAGACCGAGGTGAGTATCGATCATCCCGGCGGCCGCGGCGGCGGTCCGCCGCTCCGGGACGGCGGTCCCGCGAACGGCGATTTTTCCACGGAGAGCGATACGAATGGCATCCTGCGCCGGCTCGCCGAGAGCGGCCACATCGAAGCAATCGGGCGCGACCGTGACGGCCCGACTTTGGCACATCGCCGCCTGGCCCTTGGTGGTAAAGGTCCCGGTATT
>DATNKF010000268.1:0-2678 GCA_035603555.1 Allostellaceae bacterium | reverse complement strand
CACATCATGGGAGGAAGAATGCGGTTCCAGATTTCGGCTCTCGCCTTAGGCGGCGTGTTCATCATCGCCTCGGGCCCGGTCCGCGCCGCCGACGTCGAGGCCGGCAAGGCGGCGTTCAAGAAGTGCGCCCTGTGCCATACCACCGAGGCCGGCAAGAACAAAATCGGGCCGAGCCTGTTTGGCGTCGTCGGCCGCCAGTCCGCTGGCCTGGAGAACTTCAACTACTCCGAGGGCATGAAGAAATTCGAACATACCTGGGACGAGCAGACGCTCGATCTCTATCTAACCGATCCGCGTGGGACGGTCCCAGGAACCAAGATGATCTTTCCCGGCATCAAGGATAAGGCGGAACGCGACGACGTGATCGCCTATCTCGAGACGCTGAAATAGTCATCGCGGAGGTAATATTTGGCGATTAGTAACTGGCGGCCAATATTGTTGCTGTTGATGAGGTTGACCGCCGTGGTGGCCGTGCCGGTGACCGATGTCTGCGCCGAAGAGCAAGCGGTGAAGATCGGCTGGTTGTCGCAGACGGTAAATCGCACCGAGGCGCATGCCTATCTCGATCGGCCGCCCGCGGATGAGGGTATTCAGGGTGCCCGTCTCGGTATCGCCGATAATAGTACGACAGGGCATTTCACCGGCCAGTTGTTCCAGCTTGTCGAGCGGCTAGCGCCAGTGGAGGGTGACATCGCTGCGGCCTTCCGCGACTTGGCGGCCAACAATATGCGCCTTATCGTCACCGATCTCGCGGCCCCGGAATTACTGTCTGTCGCTGCCCTGCCCGAGGCCGCGTCGGTCGTGATTTTCAATACGGCCGCGCCCGACGATCGGCTGCGCGGTGCGGATTGCCGCGCCAACATCCTCCACCTGCCGCCAAGCCGAGCGATGCTGGCCGATGCGCTCGTTCAATATCTCGTTACCAAGAATTGGACCGGCATCTTGCTGGTCGTCGGCCGCGGCGATGCCGATCGGGAGTTTGCCGCGGACGTACGTCACGCCGCGAAGAAGTTCGGAGCGCGGATCGTCCAAGAGAAGCCTTGGACGTTTATCCCCGGTGCGCGGCGCACCGACACCGGACACTTCGCAATCCAGGCCGAAGTTGCACGCTTTACCCAGGGCATCAGCTATGACGTGCTCGTCGTCGCCGACGAGCAAGACGAATTCGGTGACCAGCTCCCGTACCGCACTTATGATCCGAAGCTGGTTGCCGGCACCCAGGGTCTGGTGCCGAGCGCTTGGGCGCGGCCGCATGAGCAATGGGGTGCCACCCAACTGCAAGAACGCTTTCTGCGCCAGGCGAAGCGCTGGATGACGGACCGCGATTATACAGCTTGGACGGCGGTGCGGGCGATCGGTGAGGCGGCGACGCGGTCGAAATCAGCCGATCCGGGTGCGATTTCGACCTTCCTCCGCAGCAACCAGTTCGAGCTCGCCGGCTACAAAGGCGCCCGGCTCAGCTTCCGCTCCTGGGACGGCCAGCTGCGACAGCCGATCCTGCTCGCCGATGCGCGCTCGCTCGTCTCGGTATCGCCGCCGCCGGGGCGATTTCTGCACCAGTTCTCCGAGCTCGACACACTCGGCATCGACAAGCCCGAGACGAAATGCCGACTGGGATGACCTGTCGTCTCGTCGCAATCCCGGCGATGGCGCTACTCTGCGCCGGCGGCATCGCCACGGCCGACACGATCTATGTGTCGAACGAGAAGGACAACACGATCACAGTCGTCGACGGCGTGAGCCTCGCCCCGGTGAGGACGATCGCCGTGGGCCAGCGCCCCCGCGGCATCCTGTTCTCCAAGGACGAAAAGTCGCTCTATATTTGCGCCAGCGACAGCGATCACATCGAAGTGCTCGACCTTGCCGCGGAGAGGGTCGTCCGTAATTTGCCGAGCGGTCCCGATCCCGAGTACTTCGCCCTCGACCCTCAAGGTAAGGTGCTCTACGTCGCCAATGAGGACAGCAACCTCGTGACCGTCGTCGACATCGAACGCGGCGAGGTCGTCACCGAGATCCCGGTCGGCGTCGAGCCCGAGGGGATGGGCCTCAGCCCAGACGGGAAATATCTCGTCAACACCTCCGAGACCACGAGCATGGCGCATGTCATCGACACGGCCAAGCGCCAGGTGGTCGCCAATGTGCTGGTGGACAGCCGCCCGCGCCGCGCCGTGTGGACCGACGATAGCGCGCAGTTCTGGGTTTCCGCCGAGATCGGCGGAACGATCAGCGTTGTCGATGCGGCCAAATACGAGATCGTCAAGCGGATCACCTTTGCGGTGCCCGGAATCCCGGCGGAGGCGATCCAGCCGGTTGGAGTGGCGATTACCCGCGATCGCAAGCTCGCCTTCGCCGCACTCGGCCCGGCCAACCGCGTTGCCGTCATCGACGCGCAGAGCTATGAGGTCATGCGCTACTTGCTGGTCGGCCAACGGGTATGGAACCTGGTGTTCAACCCGGATCAGACCCGGCTCTACACGACAAACGGGGTCAGCAACGACATCTCGGTGATCGACCTTGCCGCGCTCAAGGTGATCAAATCGATCCCTGTCGGCCAATCGCCGTGGGGCGTGGTCTCCCGCCGGTGAGGCGCTGATGGCCGACCTTCCCGCACTCTCCGTCGAGCGGCTCGGGCACAGCTTCGGCCCGCGCCGGGTGTTGAACCAAGTCTCGTTTTCGGT
>DATNKF010000267.1:0-2161 GCA_035603555.1 Allostellaceae bacterium | reverse complement strand
CTTCCTTAACTTCCTATTACCTTTGATACGGGAGTGGCAATATGAAAGAAATGAGTACGGATACGCTGACGGGCGGTTGCCTCTGCGCCGCTGTCCGATATCGAACCGGACTGCCGTCGCTGCCCGCGACGATCTGCCACTGCAGATCGTGTCGCCTAGCGGCCGGGGCCAATGCCGTTGGCCTTTACACGGTGGAGAAAACCTCCGTCGCCTTCACTCAGGGCTACCCGGTCGAGTATCAGTCATCGCCCAATGTGCTTCGCGGATTCTGTGGAAGATGCGGTACGGCGCTCACGTATTGGGAAGCCGATTGGCCGACGGAGTATTCGCTGACAATCGCGAGCCTCGACGACCCCGGACTTGTGGTACCAGCCGATCACACGTGGATGGTGCACGCCGTCCCGTGGGACAGCCCAAATGATCGCCTACCGCAACACCAGACGGACCGGCCATGAGGAGAGAGACTTTCCCATAAATAACGGGCGGCATTCTGGGTCGCTTTTTCCAAGGGAGTTTCGATCAACGCAGGAGATAACACACTAGGGCCGCACGCCGAACCGTATTACGGATGCCTCCGAATGGCATCCTGCCATGCCTGGTACTCGAGTTCCGGCCAGGGCGGATTCGTTGAGTTCATCAGACGATTAGATCAGATGCGACGCTATCGCGACAGCTCGCAGATCGCACCAAGCACGCGGCGGACGGCCACATGGCCCTGCTGTCTCAGGGAGTGCTTGCTGCCTTCATCAGCGAAGGGCTCGTGCGCCGGGCAATCACCGATCAGACTGGACAGGCATAAACCCGTCGCTCAGCGCCTGCATGAAGCTCACGACCGCATCTTCCTCCGCGTCCGACAGGCCCAGCCGCCCAACTCGGCTCGTGTTCATGTTGGCGGTCGACTCCGGCGCCGGCCAGCATGTCGTACCTTCACCGGCGTCATGAGAGGACTGGCAGTGCAGCAGGACGTCGCGCGTGTTGTAGAAGTGCACGATCGCCTTCAGGCTCGTGAAATATCCGTTGTGCGCATAGGCCTTCACGAAGGCCGGATAGGGCCGCTTGTCCACATTGCGCAATGTCGGCACCTGAATTCGCGCCTGGTTGCCCGGCGCCAGCTTGACCCATCGCTGATCTACCGCGGAGGTCTGGCTGAGCACATGCCCCTTGTCGAGAAAGTTGCCGACACCGCCGTCGACGTACGATGATCCTGCCGGATTGGCGGCATAGCCCAGTGCGTCGGGGCGATTTTCCGCGTAGTAAGGCAGCCGCGGATTGGCTGGGGTGCCGATGTTGCTGGCGGTGAAGTCGGTGAACAGCGGGTCCTCGCCAGGGCCGCCGTCGCGGTGACAGGTGTTGCATAGCGCCTTGCCGCGGAACAGGTCGTAGCCGGCCTGCTCTTGTGGCGTGAACTTTGCCTTGCCGGCGAGTACCGCGTCGTACTTGGAGGTAAACGGCGTCACCTCGGCAGAGGCCTCGTAGCCGGCAATCGACTGCGCCATCTGATCGAAAGTGGCGCCGGCCCGGCCGCGATCGATCGAGCCGAGATGAACCGGCATCGGCGCGCCGGCGGGAGGCGGCCCCGGCCGGTCGCAGACCTTTTCCACATCGCGCGGCCACGCGATCGCGAAGGCTTGCCGTCCCCATACGCTTTCGAACAGGGCTCGATAGGGCCGCTGCGAGGCGCGATAGACCACACAGGCGATATCCGGCAGGCCCATTTCCACCGGGTTGATCGGCGGCCCTTCGGCCTGCTCGGCAGCCGGGTTACCCAGCCGGCGGCCCGTCGCGCGCATGTCCCAGAAATTGCCGCCGACGAGGTCATCCTGCCCGGGATTGTAGTGGAGCACCGGCGAGAGCGGCGCATAGGCGTGCGATTGCGGCCTGCGATTGCTGAATCGTGTGCGCACCGACCCGGGATAGGAGCCGGTGGTCCGGTTCAGCTCCGACACGGGACCCGTAAAGCCCGTCTCGGGCATGTGGCAGAAAGCACAGGCCTCGTTGCGATTCACCGAGAGCTGCTTGTCGTACAGCATCAACTTACCGAGCAGCTCGATTTGCTGGACTTGATTGTCCGGCGGCACGGCCAGTCGCTCGATCGCCTGCGCCTCGATGCGGTCGATCTCGGCCTCGAGCTGCGCAATTTCCTTCAGGGCCTGTGGCGAGA